>CAKZMZ010000301.1 GCA_937129345.1 uncultured Thalassovita sp.
AACATTTGAAGTTTTCCTCTAAATGGTACTTCTAAATAAAGAAAATCTGACGTAGGGTTGGGATATACAGTTAAATTTTGACTATCCGCTTCATTGGGCAGCGCACTAACAATTTCTTCTTGGTTATGGCGCAAATACATTAAGCCGCCCGTTTCTAAGCCTAAAATAATATCTTTATTAAAAACCACAGGGAACACACCTGCACCAAAGTGATATTGAATATACTGTTTGCTATTCGGATTTAAAATCGTATCGCCTACAGCAGTGAAATCGACACTTAAATCATCTTGGAAATCAGGATAAATAGTGATATTGCCGGAACGGTCGCCTGTAAGTAAGTCAAGTTTGCCATTGCCATCTAAATCGGCAGTTTCTAGGCTAAGCTCTCTTTTTAAATTGTTAAAGGTAACGCCCCCGAAACCATTTACCGATTCTTCAAAAGAAAAACTCTCAGGGTCAGTGCCTCCAGTATTTCTAAAATAAAGTAACTCACCACCTCTAAATTTACCTAAAAGTAAATCGAGGTTTCCGTCGTCATCTACATCTACAAAATGTGCTTCGTCCAATCTATCTATAGAAATATTAAATCTTTTTATTTGACTTGTGCTGTAAGACAATTGCACATCGGCACTTTCTGCAAGATTTAGCAAAAATCTTATGGTTGGTGAAGTACCAGGCTGAAAAGCGGTGTAAACCAAATCTTGTTTACCATCGCTGTTGATGTCGACAAATTGAATTTTAAGTTCTTGGTAAGCGAATTTACTCAGGTTGAGATAGTCTTCTGTTTTTAGTCTGAATAAAGGCTTATCGTTACTACCTTGATTCTCAAAAAGAGAAATGCTAGCCACAAAAGTATTGGCTGTGGGTCTACCTTTATTGGCTATGAACAAATCCAAATCGCCATCGCCGTCCTCATCGGCCACGGCAGGGTAAGCACCTTCGCCCACCTCAATCATAGTGTTTTGCAAAAAGTTTTTTTCTATGAGCTGATAATCGCCAGAAACATCATCTACTTTATACCTCCAAAGAGAATTGGCAAAATCTTCTGTTTTGGCCTCATTGGCAAAAAGGTTAGGAGTCAAAATTATATCTGCTGTATTGTCAAAATCTACGTCTTCTAAAAAAGCAGCAGGAAAAAGTACATTAGCGGGTTCACCAGCTGGAAAATTGAAATTGAAAGAATCAAACAAAACCTGCTCGACACTGCCTTTATTTTCAAAATAGGTTAAATGCGTGCAATCAGACTCGCCCCATACCAATTCTTTATCGCCATCTCCGTCAACATCAAAAAGCAATATGGTAGAGCCCGCATGTTTTATCGCCTTTGAACGGCAAGAGGCCCCACCATCAAAAAAGTAATCTGTACAGTTGCCGCATTCTACCAAACCACCCCATTGATCGGTAACTTTTTCAAAAATAAGTGAATCAGGACTATCAAAATTCTCTACGCTTAAATTTCTATGAAATTCCACAGAACCACCAATCGAAGGCAAAACAGTAAATATATCTAAGTCTCCATCATTGTCAATATCTACAACACCGGGCACGTCAGTTATATCAACTTTAAGATTGATGTTTGTTGCAGAGAAACCCAAAGTCCTCAAGGGATCGGCAACCAATTCCCACTCCAAACCATTGCTGCCAAAACCTTTGTTTTTAAAAACTTTTATGCCTGCGCTTGTTCCTGTAAATATATCTTTTAGGCCATCCGAATTGTAATCTCGCAACAAAAGCCAATAGTCAACCTGTGGGAAACCGACTTCAAAATAAGGTGCATATTCCCATTGATTGTTGCGGTTGATAAAAACTGATATTTTATCATTGGTTCTGTCATATAATACCAAATCTTCATCCCCATCTTCATCTAAATCCAAAGTATTGACCTGAGCACTATTTAAGCCACCTCCCCAAGCATTTGGTAGCTTTTCATTTTCTATGAAAACTTGAATGCTATCTGTAATGAAATAACTAAAAGATTGTGCATGCAAACCTGTAGCATGGATATAAAAAAATACGATAAGGAGTGTTCTTTTCATAGTTGGTAGTTATTGGAAAAGTTTTGGGCAAGCGCGATTATTAGAACTTAAGCACTAATAAAAAATACAAATGCACAGTACAATAAGTTCTTTAATTTGCTTCAAAAAAGCCCTCTTTTCACAAATGAAAAGAGGGCCAAAGAAATCTCATCAATCTTCTAGCCTATAGCGCCTTCCTTAACAGAAGCTGATTCTATGGCCTGTCTTAAATCGGTAATTAAATCCTCTTGGTCTTCAATGCCTACACTTAACCTGATCAATGAATCGCCGAGGCCTGCCTTCAATCGCTCTTCACGAGGGATGCTTGCGTGGGTCATAGTAGCAGGGTGCCCGCATAAAGATTCTACGCCGCCTAAAGATTCAGCTAGGGCAAATACCTCAAAGTTTTCTAGGGTTTTCATGGCTGTAGCGACTCGGTCGTCTTTCAAGGTAAATGAAACCATACCTCCAAAATCCCTCATTTGCTCACTGGCTATTTTATAACCTCTATGCGATTCTAAACCAGGATAATAGACTTTTCCTACCAATGGGTGCGCTTCTAAATATTCTGCCACAGCCTTGCCATTCTCACAATGCTGGCGCATTCTTAAATGTAAGGTCTTGATTCCCCTCAAAACCAAAAAACAATCTTGTGGCCCTGGTGTACCACCTGCCGCATTCTGTAAGAATTTGAATTTTTCGTACAGCTCTTTATGGTTGGTAATGATTGCACCCATTACCGTATCTGAGTGCCCACCAAGATATTTTGTAACCGAATGCATCACAATATCAGCTCCTAAATCTAGTGGATTTTGCAAGTAAGGAGTGGCAAAGGTATTGTCTACCGTAAGCAGAATATTGTGCTTTTTAGCAATGGAAGCTACCGCTTTTACATCGATTACATTCATTAAAGGATTGGTAGGCGTTTCTACCCAAATCATTTTGGTTTTATCGTTTACTTGGCTTTCTATGGTAGCCACCTCATCCATAGGAACAAAGATGAATTTGATACCAAAGGGCTCAAAAACCTTTTTGAACAACCTGTAGGTACCTCCGTACATGTCATTGGTACATATCACCTCATCGCCGGGTCTTAGGGTTTTCATTATGGTATCGGTTGCAGCAAGCCCGGTTGCATAACAAAGACCATATTTGCCATTTTCTAAAGCTGCTAAGCTATCTTGTAAAGCATCTCTTGTAGGGTTTTGTGTTCTAGCATACTCATACCCCTTGTGCTTCCCGGGAGACTCTTGCACGTAGGTACTCGTCTGATAAATGGGTGTCATGATAGCCCCTGTTGTTGGGTCGGGTTCTACACCTGCATGTACGGCTTTTGTTCCAAATTTCATTGCTGTGCTTTTTCTAAATTTTAAAAATTTATATATTGAATGATGCGGAGAATACCTCTATTGATCAAAAATAGATTCGTTTTGTTTGCATCATCTCCTTTTTCTGTAATCTTAATTTAAGAGGCCTTAATATAAATAAAAAAAGCGGCACCTAGCCGCTTTTAAGTCGCTCAGTAAGCTCTTTTTGCCTTAAACTGACTCTACTGATTCTGTTAGCACCACCACTTTATTGTTGAGTACTTCAACTATACCACCTTCAATCTTAAAGTGTTTTTCATCTTTTTCTAGAGCTACCCTTAGGTCGCCCTTCTCCAAATTACTGATAATAGGGGCGTGGTTATTCAATACTTCAAAAGAGCCTTTTACCCCAGGCATTTTCACGCCCACGACCTCGCCTTCAAAAGCTTTCTTATCAGGGGTTATTAGTTCGAAATACATGATAATTTTATTTAGATTGAGCTAGTAATTTCTCTCCTTTCTCTACTGCATCTTCAATAGTACCCACTAAGTTAAAGGCTGCTTCAGGTAAGTTATCGTGCTTACCGTCCATTATTTCATTAAAACCTCTGATTGTGTCCTTAATGTCAACAAATACACCAGGCAAACCAGTAAACTGCTCAGCCACATGAAAAGGCTGAGACAAGAATCTTTGCACCCTTCTGGCTCTTGCTACTAGTAATCTATCTTCTTCAGAAAGCTCGTCCATGCCGAGAATGGCAATAATGTCTTGCAATTCTTTGTATCTCTGTAGTGTCAGCTTCACTCTTTGCGCTGTGTCATAGTGCTCGTTTCCAAGAATATCCGCTGTCATAATCCTTGAAGTTGAATCCAATGGATCCACCGCAGGGTAGATACCTAACTCAGATATTTTTCTAGAAAGTACTGTTGTTGCATCCAAGTGAGAGAAAGTGGTTGCAGGAGCAGGGTCAGTAAGGTCATCAGCAGGTACGTAAACTGCTTGTACCGAGGTTATTGAACCTCTTTTAGTAGAAGTAATTCGCTCTTGCATAGCACCCATTTCAGTAGCCAATGTTGGTTGGTAACCCACAGCGGATGGCATCCGTCCTAATAGAGCCGATACCTCAGAACCAGCTTGGGTAAACCTAAAGATATTATCTACAAAGAATAGGATGTCCTTTCCTTTGCCTTGGCCATCACCATCTCGAAAGTGCTCTGCCAAAGTAAGACCTGAAAGTGCCACTCTTGCTCGTGCTCCCGGAGGCTCATTCATCTGGCCGAACACGAATGTGGCCTTAGAGTCTCTCATTTTTTCTTTATCTACCTTGTCCAAATCCCACTCGCCTTCTTCCATAGATTTCAAGAAATCGTCACCGTAGGTTACAATGCCAGACTCCAACATCTCCCGAAGCAGGTCATTACCTTCTCTTGTTCTTTCACCAACTCCTGCAAATACAGACAATCCTGAGTAGGCCTTTGCAATGTTGTTGATCAATTCCTGAATCAAAACTGTTTTTCCAACACCGGCACCACCAAAAAGCCCAATTTTGCCACCTTTTGCATAAGGCTCAATTAAATCAATAACTTTTATACCTGTATATAACACTTCGGTTGAAGAAGAAAGGTCCTCGAACTTAGGGGCCTGTCTGTGTATGGGAAGTTTACTCTTGGTTGTAGGTTGGTCAATACCATCTATCGCCTGACCTACTACATTAAACAAGCGCCCTTTGGTATCATCACCAACCGGCATAGAAATGGCCTCGCCAGTATCCAAAACTACTGCACCTCTCTGTAAGCCTTCTGTACTATCCATTGCAATCGTCCTGACCCTATCCTCACCTAGGTGGTTTTGAACTTCCAAAACTATTTTAGAACCATCTGGTCTTTCTACTTCCAAAGCGTTCAAAATCTGAGGAAGATGCGCATCATCCTCAAAGCTTACATCCACCACTGGACCTATAACCTGTGTGATTTTTCCCTTATTTGTCATTTCTTGACTTTATTATTTATAAATGATTTGTTTGTATCGAGCTCTTTCGGCTTTCGGTGTGCAAAATTATGTTTTAATGCTTTTACTTCCAATTATACTTTCTATTTCTTTATGTGATAACAAAATACCTTTCATATTACATCATTAACTTTTGTTTAATTTCAAAACATAATTCAGGTATGGATAATGAATTTATTAAAGCACACGCATACATGTACATATCATAAGTCCAATAACCATGAAGCAAACTTACTTTACAAGCAAATCATTAATTATCTTTTTTATATTCATAACCTGTAGCTTTTCTTCCTTAGCACAAGATGATACCATAAACGACCCACTAAAAAAACCGGAAATCTGGTCTAAAATCACGAAAGACTATCAAAATATAGCTTTGTGGGAAGCTTATTTTGAAACCAAATGGGAAGATTTGGATGTAGATATACAAGAACAAATAATGAAATGGCAAAATATCCTAGCTATTGAGATGATTGCCAAGGAAGAAGCTATATTTGATACCAAAACTGAAGAAGTAAGCTGGGAAATACCTGAGGAAAATCTGGTCGCCTCTAATGCAGAAGAAAATTTTAGAGAAGAAGAATTGAGGGTAGAGGCCATAAAGTACAATCAGCAAGTAGAGGAAATCATTCAACAACAAACTTCAGAACTTACCTTTTTAAAAGAAAATGTTAAGGAAAACTTTTTGATAATCGAAGATATATTATTCGAAGAGTTTATTAATTATGGAGCCGAGTACACTTACTATGACGATGTACATCCAGACAGAAAATATAGTTTAGAAAAGTGGGTAGATGAAAAAACAAAAGAACTACAAAATCTTAAAAGGGAAGCTTTTGGTGTAATCAAATTAGAAGTAAACAACAGTTCTTACTGATCAAAGACAATCTACATCTATTACTACATCAATTTTACTATATCTTTTGTTGTCTTTTGTTTCAGCAATGGCTTTTTTCACTAGCTGCTTAACTTTCACTAAATCTATCTTGTTTCTTTCAAGTTTCAATAAAATATCTTTTAAATAAAGACTTCTTATTCTATCGATTACTGGTGACTCTGGACCTATTACTCTATGTTTACCCAGAGATGCCCTTAAAGTAGCGGCTAGGTTTTTTGCTTGATCAAACACAACGTTTCTGTCAGTATTTCTTACAGTGATTCTTATCAACCTGCTAAAGGGTGGATAATTATGAGCTTTTCGCTCTCGTATCTCTCTATTAAAAAAAGATATGTAATCATGTTGCGCTATTTGCTTTAGCAAGGGATGTTCTGGTGAGGATGTTTGTACCATCACTTCTCCGTTCAGTCCTCTCCTCCCAGCCCTACCACTCACTTGCGAAATCAGTTGAAAAGCCCTTTCATGCGACCTAAAGTTAGGGAAATAAATAAGCCTATCGATGTCAAAAACGCCAACCAACTCAACATTGGCAAAATCTAGCCCTTTACTCACCATTTGAGTGCCGACCAATATCTGCGTTTCTCCTGAGCTAAAGCGCTCCAATATCCTTTCGTAACTATGTTTTTTTCTGGTGGTATCCAAGTCCATACGCTCTATGTTAGAATCAGGAAAAAATACTTGAAGCTCATCTTCAATCTTTTCAGTACCTAAACCAAAAGTCTGTAGGCGTGAAGAACTACATTTATTACATTTATTGGGCGCCTTAACTTTGAACCCACAATAATGGCAAACCAACATACCTGTATACATATGATATGTTAAGCTTACGGCGCAGTTTTGACAACTTGGTATATCGCCACAATCCTCGCACATAATATAAGGTGCGTATCCCCTTCTGTTTTGAAACAGGATCACCTGCTTATTGGCCTCAAGATTGCTGTTTATACCATTTAAAATTTGAGGTGAAAAGGCGCCCTTCATCTTTTTCTGCTTTTTCTCTTTGCTTATATCTACCAAGTTGACTTTTGGCAAGCTGGCACCCCCGAATCTTTCATCTAAATTAACAAGACCATATTGCCCTTTAAGTGCTAAAAAATAGCTCTCTAAAGAAGGCGTTGCCGATCCGAGCAAAACCTTTGCATGATGCTGCTTTGCCAGAACTTGTGCGGAGTCTCTTGCATTATACCTTGGCGCAGGATCATATTGTTTGTAGGAAGGATCATGTTCTTCATCGACTATTATAAGACCTAAACTGCTAAATGGCAAAAATAAAGAAGACCTTACCCCTACTATGAAATTTATTGTACCTTCTTTTACAGCTTGCCAAACCTCAACCCTTTCGTTATCTGAGAACCTTGAATGATAAACACCCATTTCATCCTTAAAAACCCTTTTAAGCCTGTTTACGATTTGGGTCGTTAAGACAATTTCTGGCAATAAAAGCAAAACCTGACTACCACTACTCAGTACCTGTTGAATTAGGGTAATATATATTTCCGTTTTGCCACTGCCCGTAACACCATGCAGCAATACGGTATCTCTCGATTGAAAACTTTCTAAGATTTGGAGCTGAGCATTTTTTTGTGCGTCGCTTAAGTTTATTTCCTGTGCTAAGGTACCGTCCTTGTCAAAGGTATCGAACCTAGGTACAATACTTTCATGTTCCTCAAAAACTCCCTTTTTAACTAATGTACTTAGAGAGGAAGAAGATATTTTTACACCTGCTTTAAGAAATTCTTGCTTTTCGAGGCCTGTATGTGCAGTTAATTCAGAGGGAGAGGCACCTACTTTAGATAGATATTTTAATACTACTGCTTCTTGCTTAGAGGATTTACTTAATTCATCTAATAACTTATTTAATTTGGCTTCCTCAGAAGCATAATACCTGTTGAGCCTTATCTTTTTTACTGTCTTAGGCTTATATTTCTCTTTGATCTCCTCAAAAATCAATATCGCTTTTTTTGCAATTAGGTATTTGATGATCTTATATGGGTTGGTTACCTCTAAAACCTCCGCTGCCTCGTGATAGGCAAGTGAATCTGTCCTTTTTAAGCGTTCAAAAAGATTGTGCTCACTATCAGTAAACTGGGCCTGATTGCTGTCCACATCAAATTCCGGATTTAGCCGTATGCGCGATTGACTGGTTAATTTAAAGCCTGAAGGAACTGCCGCGTTCATCACTTCTCCGACACTACACATATAGTAATCGGCCATCCACTCCCAAAATAAGATTTGAATAGGATTTACGCATGGCATGGTGTCTAAGGTATCGAGTATGTATTTGGCTTCATAGTTTTTTGGAGGGTTGGTGTGTTTTTTTACAACAATGGCGGTCACGATTTTTTTACGCCCAAATTGTACAATCACCCTTGAGCCTACCTGTACTTCCTCCGCAAATTCAAAAGGAATGCGGTATGTAAAATACTGGGGGACTGGTATCGGTAATACCACATCTGCAAAATAGGTGAGCTTTTCTCCAAGCATCTCCATAGTATAAACTTATCCGGCTATCGGTTTATGACTGCTTTTTTAAAGCGCATTTGCCTTAGTCTTTCAAGGTACCTTGCCAAAAAATAATTGATAGAAATTGCTGTAAAAATAGATAAAACCACAAGTATATATGCCTTGTAAGGCATTATTAATTAAACTAATTTCTTGCGTATCTAGTAATTCTAATAAAGGATAATGGCAAATGTATAAAGGGTACGAGAGTTCGCCAATGCTTCTGTCTAAGCTATTTTGTTTTGTCATTGAAAAAATAAACGGCAAAGCTGCGGAAAGCAACAAATAAAGAAAATAGCATTTTATCATATATGGACCTGGTAAATAGCTTATTGTAAGCAAACACAAGAAAAACAAAGCATAAATTAAATTCCCGACTTTTTGGCCCTCAAGAAGAAGTTTTTTTTGTGCATACCACCTGTAGGCCAAAATGCCAACTACAAAAAAGCTTAATTCAAAAGGAAAAAACCTGTAATACCACGGGTCGTTATAAAAGCCATTAATATACATAGTAAACCTAGAAAAAAAACCTATTAATACTAAAAACATCAACCACTTAGCCTTGAGTCGGTTCAACAATGGCGCCATCAAATAAAAAGTGAACTCTAGAGCAATAGTCCAAGACGGCTGAATCAAAAGATAGCCATGCATTTTGGGGTCAGTCAAATTAAAATCGGATGTAAAGAAAAAACTATTGCCGATTCGATCTAAGCCGACAAACATCAAAACATCTTGGCCTATAACTATAATATTTACGAGAACTGCATAAAAAAGCGCACCCCCCCCTATAGGTTGATCAATGTAGGCACTTAACACAAGAGGTTTACCCAGCATTTGCCAACACAAAAGAGAAAGGCAAAAAGTAGCGAAAAGCACTGCCCAATATCCTTAAGAACCGGTTCGTAATAAATAGCGAATAACCATTTTCTTTCTTAGAATACTTCTCGGTAAGCACCAAGCCCATGTAAAACCCCGAGATAATATAAAATGCCTGTACTGCCATCATGCCTCCGGGCAAGGGCAATACGAAACCAGCTTTGGAATGGCCAATTAATACCCCCAATGCTAGTAATGTTCTAATTATACCCATCTCGTTAATACTACTAGCAAGATTGCTTTAACCCAGCAGTTTGTTTTTCTTCGGTAATTTGGCTTGGTATGCTTTTACATACAAAGGCTCAATATAAGCCAAATCGGCAAACTCTCTTTTATTGTAGAGCTCTTGCGCCAAGG
>CAKZMZ010000302.1 GCA_937129345.1 uncultured Thalassovita sp.
GGTTATTCTTTGTCTTTTGCCGTAGTGTCTTTTTCGTTGTCTACTATTACAGGATGTTCGTCCTCATCTACTACTAAATGCTCGTCTTTTGCTTTTTGTGTCTGTACAAATCTTGATATATCTGCTGAAATAATACTCTCGACCCTTTCTACCAGCAATCGCTTCATCTCTCGTTCATCATCTACTTCCCTATATGGTCCTGCTTTAAACTCAAATAAATATTTTTCTTTTTTGAGTACCTCTTCATTAGCTCGGTAATTATACCAGTTGGTTTGTGGTTGGCTTAATTTATCTAGTCCTGCCACTATAGCAATTACACAGGAAATCAGTGCATTTATCAAACCTTCAAACTCTTTAATACTATCGGGGAATTGGGTAAATAGAATCACATTTACAGGAATTAGGGCACCTAGTATGATGATTATCTTTTGATAGTTCATAAAACTTACCTTGTTCATGTTTGCTTTTTTTTCATACCAGCTTCTCTGTGCTTCTAGTCTGTTTTCGATGTATTCCTGTATGTTCATAAGTTTGTGAAAGTATAAGAGTGATAAAATAATAGTAAAGTAAGTGAGCTAAAGTATGGTAATATCCATCAAACTATGATATAAATATAAAATATTATTTTGATAAGACAATTAAAATGAGGCTCATTAAGATGTGAGAGCGCATTAAGAAACAATAACACCGTATATACATATATTCCTTAATCTCATTGAAATGTAGAAAGCCATTCTTCGTTTTCAAAGAACTTAAATAAACAAACTAATAAATATGCTGTCAATTATTACCTACAGAATTAATACGGTTATTTTAGCATTTGCAATGGTATTGATGGGTACGCAGCTACATGCCCAAGATAGCGCAACAACCATAAATGACCCTTTAAAAAAACCGGCCATATGGGAGCAATTAAAACAAACCCCATACAATGATGCGCTTTGGACTGCGTACTTTGATCAAGATTTGTTTAGCCTTACCAGAGAACAATATATCAGTTATAATGAATGGAAGGCTTCCCTCGTAGAACTTCAGTCTAAAGAAATAGAAGCCAAAGAGCTTGAATTGTTAAAACGAAGGGAAGAATATCTGGCAAATAGGTATAGCCACAAGCGCAAGCTAACCGAGTCGGACTTCGACGCACTTGTGCAGAATGTAAATAAAAACTTCCCTATAATAGAACAGTACTTTTTAGAACAGTTTGAGGCTTTAGGGGAAAAGTACAAAAGCTACGCGGAGGTTCATCCTGATAAAAAGTACAACCAAACTAGATGGGTAGAAGAAAATGAAGAAAAGCTTTTAAACCTTAAGATGAACTAGTTGTAAATTATTTGTGAGATAAAATGAAAGCAGTACTAAATTTAGTACTGCTTTATTGTTTATTTAGCTTATAAATCTAATTTTGGAAGGGTGAACTCATTTTTTCAAGTATAAGTACAATTTCGATGATAGAAGAGCAAATACAGTCAAAGATAAATATTTGGTTACAGGGCAATTATGATGAGGCCACCAAGGCTGAAATCAAGAGTTTGGCCAAAGAAAACGAAGAAGAACTGGTCGATTCATTTTATAAAAGTCTTGAATTTGGCACTGGAGGTTTAAGGGGGTTAATGGGAGTAGGCACCAATCGTATGAACAAATACACGGTGGGTGTTGCTACGCAAGGTTTAGCTAATTATCTCATGAAATGCTTTAGTGGTGAGCAAATAAAGGTAGCTGTAGCCCATGATAGCCGCAATAACAGCGATTATTTTGCTAAAGTGGTAGCTGAGGTATTTGCTGCCAACGGTATAAAAGTATACCTTTTTGATGCGCTGAGGCCTACTCCAGAATTGTCTTTTGCCATTAGGCATTTAGGTTGCCAAAGTGGTATCGTGATTACGGCATCGCACAATCCTAAAGAGTACAATGGTTATAAAGCTTATTGGAATGATGGTGGTCAAGTAGTACCTCCTCATGATAAAAATATAATTGAGGAGGTAAATGCAATAAATTCAGTAGACGATATCAAATTTGAAGGGGGAGAGAATCTTATTGAAACCGTGGGGGAAGAAATCGATAAGGCCTATTTAGAAACCTTGCATAGTCTCTCCTTATCGCCGGAAGCCATAAAAGCAGAAAAAGATTTAAAGATTGTTTTTACTTCTATACATGGAACGGGAATTACTTTAGTGCCCAAAGTGCTCGAAAAGTTCGGCTTCACCAATGTACATATTGTTGAGGAACAAAAAGAGCCCAATGGCAATTTCCCCACGGTTGTTTATCCTAATCCCGAAGAGGCAGAGGCACTAAGTATTGCCTTAAAAAAAGCCAAAGAAATAGATGCTGATATTTTACTTGGTACCGATCCAGATTCTGATCGGGTGGGTATAGCAGTAAAAAACCATCATGGCGAGTTCCAGCTTTTGAATGGCAATCAAACTGGTACGCTACTGTTCGATTATCTCATTAATGTTAGAAGAGAGAAAGGTTTGGATAGGCCCAATGACTATATAGCAAAAACCATTGTTACAACAGATCTTATAGATGCCACAGCCGAAAAAAATGGTATGAAGTGTTTTAATACGCTTACCGGCTTTAAATACATTGCTGAAGTAATTAAAGCAAACGAGAGTGAATTGAACTTCTTGGCAGGTGCAGAAGAAAGCTATGGTTATCTCATAGGAGATGCCGTAAGGGATAAAGATGCTATTGGATCAGTAGCCATGATCTGTGAATTGGTGGCTTACGCAAAATTTAAAGGAAAATCTCTTTTCGAGAGGTTGGCAGAGATTTATAAAGAATACGGATTTTATAAAGAGAGCCTTATTTCGATTACAAAGAAGGGGAAAAAGGGCGCCGAAGAAATAGCTGAAATGATGAAATCTTTAAGAGCAAACCCTCCCAAAGAAATTAATGGCTCTAAGTTGGTTACACTAAAAGACTATCAGTCTCTGACAGAGAAGAATATTACAGATGGTACAGAGCGTCCCTTAGATTTTCCTAAGTCAAACGTACTTCAATTTATTACGGAAGATGGCAGTAAAATATCGGCAAGGCCTTCGGGTACCGAGCCTAAGATTAAGTTCTACTTTAGCGTAAACCAGCCTTTAAGTAGCACTGCCGATTATGATGAGGTGGCTCTTGCACTCGATAAAAAAATTGAAGGCATCATACAAAGTATGGGTCTTAAATAACAAAAGCCGGTCTTTTTAGGCCGGCTTCATTTTTTCCTAAAAATTAGATTTTGCGATTACTTTCGTATCATTTCTATCAACTCTTTTTCTATATCCCAATCTTTGGCCAATTTTAGCATGGCGGTGGCCTCCATTTCACTAATATAGCCCTTGCGATTGTTTGCATCCCAGACCATACTGAGATAAGAAAGCCGTTCTTCTTTCTCCATTTGAGCCATAATAGATTTTAGATGGTCTCTGGCGCGATCAAATGCAGTGTAGTAGTCTTCGGATATAAAAGCATTGGCCCAATTCAATTCTTCATGGGCATTTAGATTATCTGCGGTTTCATCAAGTATTTTCTGCTCATCTTCATCCAAACCGTGATAATGAAAAATCACTGACTTTAATAAAAGATATGCCTTTTTTGCCTCACTAGTCATAAAAATATCATTACTGAGTATTGTCGATTGTTAGCGATTTGGTTAGATTGAGTAAAGCATTTATCGGCAATAAATATAAAAAAAATAGAGACTAAAAGCCTCTATTTATTCAATTTTTGCTTGAAGTACTCATAAGTCCGCTTCAATCCTTCCGATCGATCTACTTTTGGCTCCCAGTCCAAAATTTCCTTTGCCCTGCTAATGTCAGGACATCTCTGCTTTGGATCATCTTTAGGTAGCGGTTTGTAGATAACTTTGTTATCCGTACCGGTGAGCTTTATAATTTCTTCAGCAAACTCCTTTATGGTAATTTCACTTGGGTTACCAATGTTTACAGGTTGGCTATAATCACTGAGTAGCAAGCGGTAAATGCCCTCAATCAAATCATCCACATAGCAGAAAGAACGGGTCTGGCTTCCATCGCCAAAGACGGTAAGATCTTTGCCCTCTAAGGCTTGGCTCATAAATGCGGGTAGTGCGCGGCCATCATCTAATCGCATTCTAGGGCCATAAGTATTAAAGATACGCACAATGCGGGTTTCTAATCCATGGAAGGTATGGTAGGCCATGGTCATGGCTTCTTGGAAGCGCTTTGCTTCGTCATAAACACCTCTTGGGCCTACAGAATTGACATTGCCCCAATATTCCTCTTTTTGAGGATGTACATCAGGATCTCCGTAGATTTCAGAAGTGGAGGCTACCAAGATTCTTGCCTCTTTTTCTTTAGCCAGTCCTAGTAGGTTATGCGTGCCTAATGAACCTACCTTAAGTGTTTGGATAGGGATTTTGAGGTAGTCGATAGGACTTGCGGGAGAGGCAAAATGTAAGATGTAATCTAAATCGCCGGCAACATGCACAAATTTTGACACATCGTGGTTATAAAACTCAAAATGTTCACTGGCAAAAAGATGCTCAATATTACTTAGGTCGCCAGTTATAAGGTTGTCCATACCGACAACTTTATAACCGTTATCCATAAATTTATCACAAAGGTGGGAGCCCAAAAAACCTGCGGCTCCCGTAATTAATACTCTTTTCATTGATTTTTTTTGAAATTAAGAAATAGTATCGCGACCAATACTCGAATAATAGAAACCATGCTCTTTCATCTCGTCTAAATCATAAAGATTTCTACCATCGAAAATGACTTTGGTCTTTAATATAGACTTTAGCTTATCAAAATCGGGATTGCGAAAAACCGACCATTCAGTAGCGATAATAAGTGCATCTGTACCTTCTAAGGCTTCGTATTGATCATTGGCGTAAGATATTTTGTCGCCAATTAAATTCTGCACATTTTCCATGGCTTCAGGATCAAAAGCTTTGATTTTTGCGCCAGCGGCTACCAATTCATTGATTATGTACAATGCAGGCGCCTCTCTAATATCGTCAGTGTCGGGTTTAAAGGCCAGTCCCCAAAGCGCTAACTGAACCCCACTTAAGTCATTTTTGAAGTGTTCTAAGATTTTTGGAACAATGACCGTTTTCTGTTTCTCGTTCACATCCATTACTGAATCGAGAATATTAAAATTATAGCCGTACTCTTTGCCAGATTTGGCTAGAGCCTGAACATCTTTAGGGAAACAGCTACCGCCATAACCTATACCAGGGAACAAGAATCTTTTCCCAATTCTTGTATCTGTTCCTATACCTATTCTTACCTTATCTACATCAGCGCCTACTTTTTCGCAGAAGTTGGCGATTTCGTTCATAAAGGTAATCTTAGTGGCCAAGAATGAGTTGGCAGCGTATTTGGTAAGCTCAGCAGACTTTTCATCCATAAAAATGATAGGGTTGCCTTGTCGTACATAAGGCTTATAAAGTGCGTGCATCAGAGCTTGGGCCTTGTCTGAGCTACAACCTATTACAATTCTGTCGGGCTTCATAAAATCATCTACCGCGAAGCCTTCTCTTAAAAACTCAGGATTAGAAACCACATCAAAATCCACACTAGCATTTTCGGATATTTTAGCAGCTACTTTTTCAGCAGTACCTACAGGTACAGTAGATTTGTCTACAATCACTTTGTACTCTTTCATTATCTTTCCTAAGGTATCGGCAACGCCAAGAACATAAGAAAGATCAGCGGAGCCATCTTCACCGGGAGGGGTAGGAAGCGCCAAAAATATAATAGTAGCGTGATCCACTGCTTCTTCTAATTCGGTAGTGAAACTCAACCTTCCTGCTTTGATGTTTCTTTCGAAGAAAATGTCTAGATGGGGCTCATAAATAGGTACTACGCCATTGCGCATTTTTTCAACCTTGGCTTCGTCGATATCTACACATATAACGTTATTACCGGTTTCGGCCAAGCAGGTTCCTGTAACCAAACCTACATAACCCGTTCCTACTACTGCTATGTTCATAATGATGAATTATAATTTAGAATTAAAGATGAAACTTATATTTAGTATTAGGTTCTGCAATTTTATCCAATAAGGAAAGGTGGCTGAAAAATTTATAGTTAACGTATGGTAATCTGTAAAGAAAATATGTTATTGCAAAAAAGAAGGTACTTAAAAATGGTAGTATGTTTAGAGGTTGAAAAAAAGTTTGTAGTCTAGTAAAAATCGATGAGACTTAGTGCAAAATGAGTTGATTCTGCAATTTGCAATTAATTGTTTT
The DNA here is from genome assembly GCA_937129345.1 of uncultured Thalassovita sp. Lineage (GTDB taxonomy): Bacteria > Bacteroidota > Bacteroidia > Cytophagales > Flammeovirgaceae > Chondrinema. The sequence goes on from CAKZMZ010000302.1 coordinate 6,224, forward strand.
GCTTATCTTAAAGACTTTCTACTTCTCCTAAGCCTTGTCTCACAACTTCAAAAGGCTCTACGGTACAATCAATTACTGTAGAAGGAACATTGCCTCCGTATCCACCGTCTATGATAACATCTACAGTTTTCTCAAACTTATCGAAAATCAATTCAGGGTCGGTGCTATATTCAATCACCTCGTCCTCATCTCTTATAGAAGAGGTCAAGATAGGGTTGCCCAAAGCTTTTACTATCTCTCTCGGTATGTTATTATCGGGCACCCTAATGCCTACCTGTGGCTTTTTTACATTTAATATTTTAGGCACTTTAGAGCTGGCGTCTAGAATAAATGTATAAGGCCCTGGCAAAGACTTTTTCATCAACTTAAAAACTGGGTTGCTTATTTGTTTGGCATATAAACTAATATCACTCAAATCATAGCAAATAAAAGACAGGTTGAGTTTGTTCGCCTTAATGCCCTTTATGGCACAAAGTCTTTGAAGCGCTTTAGTATTGTATAAATCGCAACCTATGCCATATACCGTATCGGTTGGATAGATAACCAAGCCCCCATCTCGTATGGTTTCCACTATCTCTTTTACGAGATCTTCCCTCGGGTTTTCCTCGTAGAGTTTTATAAACTGTGCCATAAGAACTTATGGTCAAAAAAATGATAAAATGCTATACTTTAAAAGTGCCTGTATAGCTTTTAATGTGAAAAAATCGGGCTAAAATACATATTTTATTTGAATTGAAGAGGCAATGCAAATTTAATTTTTTAGCGTAATATTGATTTACTATCAACTTGTTTCTTTTAAGAAAAAACCTAAATCTTGAGCCTTTAGCTCTTGGTTTTAAAGTTTATTATTTTGCTGAAGTAAACAATACCATGATAGAACGGTCTTTCAATTCGACCAAATTGCCTTTAATGGGCGTTCCATCTTTTATATTTTTAATATCATTGGGCGATGTTTCTGCCGTATCTATGATTTTAACCCACTTGCCACTTGGATTTTTAGACAGTACAGGTAATTCAAAAGCCAAGTTTTCCCAATAGGCATTAATCATAACATGTAAATGCTCTTTACTATTTGGTTTGCCCAAAGTATAGGCTATGCTGTGAGAGGTTTCCCCCCAATCGGGCTGTCCTACTTTAATGCCATGCCAAGTTACATGTGGGTTTTTCCCTCTGTTATCATCAATCCAAAAACGCTCTTCGTGTAAAATTTTAAAGCGCTTAAAAAAATCATTGATGAGCATTTTAACAAAGCGATGCAGTCCTGTATTTTTTTCAAGTAGCTGCCAATCAAACCAACTGATTTCATTGTTTTGGCAATAGGCGTTATTGTTGCCGTTTTGGGTACGCCTCACTTCGTCGCCCATAAGCAACATCGGAGTTCCTTGGGAGACCATTAACATGGTGAACATATTCTTGATTTGTCTCAAGCGTAAAGCATCGATTTCAGGATTGTCAGTCTCGCCTTCGTGACCGCAGTTCCAAGAAAAGTTATCGTTCATGCCATCCCGGTTGTTTTCTCCGTTGGCTTCGTTGTGCTTTACATCGTAAGAAACCAAATCGTTGAGCGTAAAGCCATCGTGGCAGGTTACGAAATTGACACTGCGGTTAGGGTCGCGACTTACACTATAAAATAAGTCAGGACTTCCCATAATTCTTTGCACTACGCCACCCGTCATAATATCATCGCCTTTAATGAACCGTCTTACATCATCGCGATAAACGCCATTCCACTCAGACCACTTGTCGCCAATAAAGTTACCTACTTGGTACAAGCCTGCTGCATCCCAAGCTTCGGCAATAATTTTAGTACTGGCCAAAACAGGTTCAGATTCAATTTCCCATAAAATAGGAGGGTTCTCTAAAGGGTGGCCTTCCTCGTCTCTGGCCAACACAGAGGCGAGGTCGAAACGAAAACCATCTACATGCATTTCAGAGACCCAAAAGCGCAACGAGTCCATGATCATGCGACGCACTATGGAATGATTGGCATTGAGCGAATTGCCGCAGCCAGTGTAATCGGCATATTCGTAGCTGTTTTTTTTAAATGAATAATAAGCTACGTTTTCTATACCTTTAAAGCATTGGGTTACACCATCTTTCGCACCGGCTTCTGAGGTGTGGTTGTACACCACATCCAAAATTACTTCTATGCCCGCTTTGTGCAGTGCTTTTACCATGTCTTTAAATTCGCGAATGGTTTTGACCGGGTTATTGGTGGTGCCGTAAGCATGGTGCGGTGCAAAAAAGCCGATAGGCGAGTAGCCCCAATAATTTACCCCATTGGGTGCATCTTGGAAGTCAAACTGATGTACTGGTAGCAATTCCACGGCTGTAATGCCCAATTCCTTTAGATAAGGTATTTTTTCTATCAACCCTAAATAAGTGCCTCTGAGTCTATCGTTTACGCCAGAGTTAGGGTGTTGGGTAAAGCCGTTTACATGCAGTTCGTAAATAACGGTTTTTGAATAAGGAATTTGCAAGGGCTGGTCACCTTCCCAGTCATATTCCTCATGGTCAATCACTACGCTTTTCATAGCGGATGCGGCATTTTCATAACCGTAATGCCTGGCTTTGTGCCGGTCGTAATTTTTGCCAACCGCCACAGCTTTTGCGTATGGGTCTAGCAACAACTTACTGCCATCAAACAAATAACCTTTTTCGGGCTTGTAGTCGCCATACACTCTATATCCATAAAGCTGCCCTGGCTTTACGCCTTTTACAAAAATATGCCAATAGTAAAAAGTCCTATTCTTGTCAGGGTCTAAGTTGATTACCCGGCTGGGTTCTGCATCGTCTGCGTCATCGAAGAAAAGCAGTTCTACAGCACTGCAATTTTTACTAAAAAGACAAAAATTAGCACCTGCAGGGGTGTAGGTAGCGCCAATAGGATAACTTTGGCCAGTTTGGGGATTGATATTCATAATAAAAAATCAAACGCTTGGTTTGTGCTGCTAATGTACAGAATTAGTGCTGCTTTTCCTTGGGAATGCAGTATAAGATTTTTGGGGCATAGATACTTTTGGGAAATATATGTTGAAATTTTTCTAGGCAGTACCTTAAGGCTATCTTAGGCTACTTTTAAGCTTTTATGACTTATGGTTATATAGAAATGACATTGAAATGAAACATAATTTTACAATCAGAAAAGCCGTACTAGCAGATGCGCCGCTTATTTTGAACTTTATCAGAGAGTTGGCGGAATACGAAAAACTTTTGCATGAAGTAGAAATAGACTTGCCTACTCTAAAGAAAAACCTTTTTGGCGAAAAGCCCTATGCATATGCCATAATTGGAGAATACCAAGGTAAGCCAGCAGGCCTTGCCCTGTATTTCCATAATTTCTCTACCTTCTTGGGCAGGCCCGGTATTTATCTCGAAGATTTATATGTAAAGCCAGACTACCGAGGCAAAGGTTTGGGCAAACAACTGCTAAGCCATTTAGCCAAAAAAGCCATAGAAATGGATTGTGGCAGGCTAGAATGGTGGGTGCTTAATTGGAACGAGCCGGCAATCAACTTTTATAAATCTTTAGGTGCCAAACCCATGGACGAGTGGACAGTAAATAGAGTGACTGGAGAGGCTTTGGAAAGGTTGGCGGAATCAGTTTAGTTTTATATGAGGGACAGTAAGGTCTTTTTAATAAAAACTGCAATAGCAGTTATAAAACTGAATAAAAAGTTGTAAAACTGAAAATAAAGGATTACATTGGTGTCATGGAAAGATTGACA
>CAKZMZ010000303.1 GCA_937129345.1 uncultured Thalassovita sp.
CAAAGCCCCAAGCATCGGCAAAAATACCCACATTGCTGTGTATGATCTTAAAATTGGCGCCAAGCCTCAAACCTTTGATCAATAACGAGCGACGGGCGTAGGAGAGCAGCAAGGCATAATCCGATGCTGAAAAAGACCGGATGTTATCATAATTGAGTGAGCCATCTGCATCAAATAAAAAACGGGTGTCGGGTATATCGTCCACGGCAAAGCGAATGAGCGATACCCCGATATGGCTTTTACTGTCTACCGGAGTGGCGAAACTTGCATAATCGTAATTGGCAATGCCTGCAAAATAAGAGGCATGCATTAAAGAAAAGGCGTACTTGTGCTTTAAGTTGAGCAAACCTGCGGGATTCCAATAGCCTGCGGTGGCATCATCGCTTATTGCTACTTGGGTGTTGGCCATGGCCAAAGCCCGACCCCCAACGCCAATTGCTAGAAACTCATTGCTATATTTTGGCGCATTTTGCGCAAAAGTCGCTGTAGCTGAAAAAATCAGTATCGTTAGCTTAAAAAATAACTTCATTGAAGTTTACCTCAGTTAAAAACTGTATAGCTAACGGGCAAAATGCCTATTAAGTCTTAGAAAAGACCTTTAAGTAAACAGACATATTTATTTGTAAGGTCGGTTTTAAGGCTTGGGTCTTTACACATTGCATACAGCTAAAATTAGCCGGTATGGTCGGCGATGATTACCCACTCATTACCTATTTTTTTCCAAGTGAGGGTAAAATGGCCTGAGGCATCTCCAATTTCTCTTTTGAGTTTAAATTTACCTACCATCAAAATTACCTTTGGGGCTAGCTTTTCCACAGAAATAATATCGAAATTTAATTGCCCCATGGTTTTTTGATCGGGATAGGTCTTTCTATACCTTGCTAAGGTTGCTTCATAACCATAGGTTACGCCATTGCTGCCAATGAATTTCAACTTTTCTGATGGCCAGTACCCGACCATAAAACTTTCAATGTCTCCCTTGTTCCAGTCGCTGGCCTGCCTCATTAAAATTGCTTTAACCGCTGCAATATCCTTGTCGGTTTCTTCTTGGGCAATTGCATTAGAAAATAAAGCTTGCTGCGTAAAAAGTAGGGTAAGAATAATGAATGTTCTTTTTAAATGGGGTTTCATTGGCCTCATAATACATTTTTCGGCTAAAATAATACATTGTTTAAATTACTGGCCATGGGTCTTTATATAAAAACTATTTTAAGGCCAATAATCCGGCTTACTTTTATTTATAAGATAGAAAGTATTGCAAGGAGATTGACTTTTTAAGGTTTCGGAAAAGCAAAAAAAAGAAAAACTTTAGTTGTGGTAGTATAAGAAACCTATTTCAAGGTATTGTGTTTTACTAAAAAAATGTAAATCCACTCAATTAATTGGAAGTAATTTCTTTTTATAAATAGAGTATTTGAGATAGACAAATGGCAAATAGACCAAAAATGTTACGCTCGTTTACTTTAAAGAACGAATATTGATTGAGTATTACCCGAAAACATTGTTAACTAAGCTATGAAAAAATATATTCTCTATTTGTTGTGCCTCGTATTTTTTACCTCTGTGGGTACGGCTTGCAAATCTTCTTTACAAAAACAGCGACCTGTGGGCCAAACTTGGGTGCCTAAACATAAAAAATCAAAGAATAAAATGCGTAAGGTCAATTCCCGCAGGAGAAAGCACTAATCAACTATTGCACAGAAACTGCTTTAGCTGTACTGTTCTTCTGTCGATAAACAATTATTGAAGAGTCGGAAGACACATCGTAGTAATTATATAATAGTGGTATGCGAGAAAAAATCGTTTCAGAAATTTTGTTTTCGCTATGGTCTATAATCAATTCAGGCCTGTCTTCCAAGATGCTATTTTTTACAAAGTTGATTACCGTGTAGGTGTCCAAATCGCCAACATAAGCCTCGCTAATTTTCCAGTTAATAAATGGAGAGGCGATGGTATTGCCATAATAGCTTTCTATTTGATTGCCCAATATCATTATTTTCTGCTGTTTTTTTTCCTTTTTAGTATCAACTACAATGTTTTGGTATTGACTTGCAGTAGTACCGATCTGAAAAAACAAAGTATACGTGATACTTAAAATAATGCCTAGAGAAACGAGTAGTTGCACCTCGGCAAGCCATCTTTTTCTTTGCATCAAAAGAAACTGACTGAAGAAAAAGGAAAAAACCGGGGCAAAAATAATAATGGATGTACTGCTTAACTTAGGACTGATCACCAAAGCGGCAAAGGTAAATAGGGTCCAAATGATGATGAGCCAATGACTGTTTTGTTGGTAGTTGATAAAGCCCCTTGAGGTTTTGAGTTTTACGATAGAAACAAGCAAAACCACCAAAGGAAAACCAAATAGATAAAGCAGCAAGTTTATGTCATAAATCCAAGTTTTACTTAAAAAAATGGATTTGATAAAATATCTGTAAAAATCACCCAAATTGCCTTGAAAAATAAAAAATAGGAGCAGCAGCACTATGGTGAGTAAAAAACCTGAGAAGATATTGAGCAATGCCCTGATGGAAGAGGTCCTAAACAAGGCAAATAGTAAAATGGACGCTGGTAAAAAAACAACGGCAGGCAGGTAGAACAAGGTGGACAAACCTAAATAGAAACCAATTTTAAATAAATCGGTAATGGGAGATTTGCTGTCTAGATGCAAGATATTTTTTAAGGTCATGGTCAAAAAAGTGACCGACATTAAAGCAGGAGAGAGCGTGCTCAAATCAAAACTGACCATAGTGAACAGCACATAAATAAGGAGTGGCACGTAGGTCTTCTCGTTAAATACCCTAGTTTTATTAAAACCTTGATTTAGATAAAAACCTTGGAAGCAAATCAGAAATATGGCAATGATGTGTAGTGCCAGCCACGATTTGCCGAAAAGCGAGAAAATGATCCAATACACTAGTGCTGAAAGAGGCGCAGTATTATCAATGGCTTCTGCGTAGATCAACTTACCTTGCGCCAGCCTTTCGCCGAGCAGCATCCAGTTCAACTCCTGTATGGTAAGCACCTCGCCAGCCAACAAAATGGGTAATTTGAACAGTAGGAGTAGGATAAATACCGAGATCACTTTAAAAGGATCGTTCAATCTGAAATAGCTGAGCATAGGCCTTATTGAGTTAAGCGCATAAAAATAAAAAAGATGATGTTTTAAACATCATCTTTGTAGTCTTTAAGGCTCTCATCATGAGCATCTTCAGGTGGAATCTCTAAATTTTCGAAGAGTTTTTCTACCTTAGAGGCCACCTCTTCAGTATCGTCAATAAAGAAGAAAAGTTCAGGAATGATTCGCGCCTGCTTGCCTATTCTTCGGGCAAGGTATTGCCTGATCACCTTATTGTTTCTTTCAATCTCATAGAGCAATTCTTCTTTGTCCTTTACCATTAAGAAGCTTAGGTATACTTTAGCTTGCGCTAAATCTGGACTTACTTTTACGTGGGTAACCGTAATAAAGGCACCGCCAAATAAATCCCTTGCCGTTCGCTGAAAAATCTCCCCTAGGTCCTTTTGTATCAGTCTCGAATATTTTTTTTGTCTTGTACTATCCATTTGTATGCAGTTATATCGATAAAGGTAAAAACCATAAGTATGGTTTGCAACGTGCTAAAGATACAATTGTATTTGAAGAGGAAAAGTTTGGTTGGAGTAAAGAAGCATAAAAAAGTACCAGGAGCGGGACTTGAACCCGCACGGCCTTGCGGCCACAAGATTTTAAGTCTTGCGTGTCTACCAATTCCACCATCCCGGCAAAACTTTTTCAAATAAAAAACCCAATTTCAATTGGGCTTTTTTCTGAGCGGGAGACGAGATTCGAACTCGCGACCCCCACCTTGGCAAGGTGATGCTCTACCAGCTGAGCTACTCCCGCTTGATTTGTTTTAGGTGTGCAAATATAAAATCCTAGCTTTAAAAATAGCAAGTAAAGGAAGAAATTTTCTGAAAAAAAATCAAAAAATCCTCCAACTGCCCAATTGCTCGATAAAGTGAGGGATTATATCAGGTTTTATGCCCAAGCTAGCTATTACGCCAAACAATGCACCAAAAAAATGCGCATCATGACCTATACCGTCCATTTGTTCGTTTTTTGCCATGTAGTAAGAATAGGCCATGTACAAGGTAGCGAAAATAAAACCGGGTATGGGTATGGGTAAAAGAATAGGCCTGAGCGAGACCAAAGGATCGAACATAATGTAACTGATCACAACAGCCGAAGTACCGCCCGAGGCACCTAAAGCATTATAGCCGGGGTTGTTTTTGTGTTTTATAAAAGTGGGGATGTCGGCAACTACTATGGCAGCCAAATAAAAACCTACATAGTACCAACTGCCCATACTTCCTAAACTGTATTGAAATATAGGCTCGAGCAGGCTGCCGAATAGGTAAAGGGTAAACATATTAAAGAAAAGGTGCATCCACCCGCCATGGATAAAACCCGAGGTAATGAAGCGGTAGTATTGGTTGTTTCTCGTTATTTGATAAGGATTGAGCATTAACCTATACTTTAGCTCAGGCTTGTTCTCTACATAAAAGCTGGCCAGTACAGTAATAATGATGAGGATGGTATTGAAACTATAAGTTTGGATTGCCATTATTTTTTCTCAGAAATTTTATCAAAATTAATTATAATTCTATTTGTTGAGTCGTAAAGTTGGAACGATGATCAATTCGCAGAATATTTGGAAAATCGCTTTGTGTGCCAATTGCACTGAACCACAAACCGAGGGTGTGCATCTTTTTTTATGATGCGCTACAAAACTCCTTTTCCTTTAAGTTATTATGCTGTTTAGTTATTGATTTGTTAAGTTAGAAACTCGAAAAAAATCGCAAGTTTTTAAAATCGAACAACACAAGAATTAATTTTAACCTCAAACCTCAGCAAACTCACTTTACGATCACTATAGGGAAATCTTGACCAGAACTGTAAGCCGTTGGGTATTGCGTAACCCCCTTATAGAGCTCGCTCATTTCCGGAATACGCGTTTCTAAAAAAGTACGCAATTCTCCCACTGTAATTTTTTGGTCTGAGATGCCTGTATCTGCATCGCCCTCCAAGGCCTTGAGCAAGCAATAAGTAAAAACCCCGTGCCCAAGTGAGGCCACTTCTGTAGCATACTGTTTTGAACCACTGGCAGCAATCAAAGCTACTCCGGTACTTCTTGCAAGCTGTACCATGGCTTTTTCTTCAATAGGACCTCTAAATGAAAAAATCTCTGTAGCGCCGCCAGATTGGCAAGCATCTAACAAAATGAGTTGCTTTTGTGCCCTAACGCGCTGGCAAAGCTCGTTAAGCTGACTGGCCGAAATGCCTTTTTCTGTTAAGATCCTTTTATTACCGTACATCTTGGTTACATCGGTGGGGCACAAAAAGTACTCTTCGCTAAAAGCGTCTTGGTGCATTACCCCATGCCCTGCGTAGTAAAAAATGAAAACATCTTCCTCAGATGCGGAGTGTAAAATGTCATCAAAAGCGGCCTTTATATTTTCAGCAGTGGCTTTTTTATCGAGCAACTCGTAAGAAACGATTTCCTTAAATATATCATTAGCGCCTTTTTTAACTGCTTTATGGAAAGCCTGCGCATCGTCTCTTGCATAATTTAAATTGTAAGAGTTGTTTTGATATTCGTTAATGCCGATCACCAACATGTAAAGTTTAGATTTGGGCACTACAAAAGATTTGTACGCCACCTCTAGCAAATCTGGAAAAGACTCTATGCGCTCGTCGTTTAAGGCAATGACGGTAAGCCGGTTCATACCTTCGATCAGTTTTACATCCAATTTGAGTTGTTTGTATTTCTCTGGGTCAGATTTTGGCTTAAAGCCCTTACCTGTGGTATGTATCAGTTTGCCGTTTTGATAAAGCCTCAACTCATCGATACCACCGCCTTGGTCATAGGCTTCTATAACAACCTCTATGACCGATGAGTCGCTTATTGCTCCGTTAGAAGTAATTCTATAGCCCTCTACGTTGCCTTTTAACTGGGGAGAAATAAAATACACCTCAGGTGAAGGAGAAAAGCTTTGATTGATGTTTACGCTGGTTTCGGGTACCTCTTCTCCAGAAATGACCAACCTCCAAAGTCCTGGTGTAAAGGCCTTTTCATATAAAGATTGTAGGGGTATGATTTCATTACCCTGCACAAAATGCAAAGCTTTGTTGATGCCGGATTCGGTACCGTCAAACTTGCCATCGGGTGTGGTAACGGTAAAATCACGCTCATTAAATAAGAAAACAATATTAAGTAGTTCTTCGCCAATGGAAGGGTCCCATACTTTCATTTGTTGGTCTGCGCTGCCGCTTAAAACGTATTTGCCATCAGGGCTAAAAGCTACAGTGTTTACCGTAGCATGGTGCCCAAAAAAAGTATTGGCCATGCGTCTTTTTTCAAAACTCCAAACCCTTACTATGTTGTTGTCGTCCCCTGCAACCATGTATTTTCCATTTGGATGGAAGTCCACATCGTGTATGGCAGCTGAGGAACCCGTTAGATCAAAAATTTTATCCCCGCTGAGTGTGTTCCAAACCGCGAGTGTTTCATCGGTACTGCCACTGGCCAATATGCCTCCTTTTGGATGAAAAGCTATGGCATTAACAGGGGCTTTGTGGCCTCGTAAAGTATTTAATTCTGTGCCTATGGAAGCATCCCAGATTTTGATGCTCTTGTCTTCGCTGGCACTGGCTATGTTCAAGCCGTCGGGGCTGTAAGCCACATCGGTAATGCCATCTGAGTGGCCGTAGAGTATTTTGTAGGTTTTCCAAGAAGCAGTAGACCAAACCCTTACTGTCTCGTCTTTGCTGCCACTGCAAATCCATTTGCCATCGGGACTGAAATTGACCGAAGTAACAGGGGCAGAGTGGCCAATAAGGGCAAAAATGTTCTTTCCAGTTTTAATGTCCCAAATACGCAGCGATTTGTCCTCGCTGGCACTTACGATCATTTTATTGTCTGGGCTAAAAGCAAGGTCGTTCACTGCTTTTTCATGGCCTCTTAAAGTTAAGATGCAGTTTCCTGAAGAGGCATCTATAATTTTTACATTGCCGCCTTCATTGCCCATACCTATTAGGCGCATGTCGGCGCTGTATTTGGTCACATTTACAAAAGAGGCAAAACCAGAAAGCTTTTTTACTTGGTTATCTGAGTGCAAATCCCAAAAAATAATGCCTTGATCTGCCGATGCCGAAGCCACTTGGTAGTTGCTTCCGTTAAAGGCCAAGGCATTAACTTGATCTCTATGACCTCTAAGTTGATTGATTTCTCTGTAAGTGGCCGTATCCCAGATCCTAACGGTTTTATCTTTAGACGCACTCAAAACATATTTACCATCTTTGCTAAATAGTACGTCTTTTACCTCGTCTTCATGGCCATACAGTGATCTTACTTGGCTGCCAGAGAGGGTATTCCATATTTTAATGGTTTTGTCTGCACCTGCACTGGCTAAAAATTTTCCTTCTATACTAAAACTTAGGGCATAAACACGGCCTTCGTGCCCGCCCATGGTTTTGACCACCTGCCAATTTTCCGTATTCCAAATAAAAATATTTCCTAAATGATCTGCGGTGGCCATTCTCTTACCATCGCCAGAAAAGCAGAGCGCCAACACGTTGCCCTCGTGCTTTTTTAATGATTGGTGGATTCTTCCAAATTCACTTTCCCAAACAATAATTTGGTCGTTTCCCGCACTGGCAAAATATTTACCACTAGGATGATAGGAAATTGCATTGATTCTGCTGTTATGTCCATAAGATTTGCCCTTGGCCCTGCCGTTCTCTAAGTTCCAGGTTCTTACGATTTTGTCATTGCCCGCTGAGGCCAAGATCTTGCTTTTTGGAGAAAATGCGACGGCATTTACAGGGCCTTCATGCCCTTCCAAAAGCATCAATTCTCTACCTGCTTGGGTATGCCATATCCTAACAATGGCATCATCACCTACACTGGCAAGTATTCTATTGGTATGGTTAAATTCAATGTCGTTAATGGTAGCGGTATGGCCGCTTTGTACTCTTAGTTTTGGTGTTTGTGCCAAGGTAGTACCTCCACTCAAAAAAATTAAAAAGAGCAACTGTAGGTTAAAAAATAGAGATTTAGGTAGTTTCATCCTTATGGTTAATTGTTGATGATGAACAGCATTAAAAAATTCAGGCCTTCTCAGGTTAAATAACTATTATAATAACAAGGTTCCTGTAGTTTTACTATTTTTCTTTTTCGCTTTTTGATCTTAAAAGCAAATAGTACAGGTTATTATGCTGAAAAACTTTGCCAAAGTATTTAACTCTAACATATATCTTTGCTGAGCTCAATAATGTTTACGTAAAAAAAATCTCCATATGAGTAAGAAAGTAACTGATTATAAGATTATTAGTAGCTCTAACCCTCGGTTTGTAGAAAAGGAAGTAAAACGCTTGTTGGCAGAAGGCTGGGAGTTGCAAGGCGGTGTTTCTATGGGCGAAGTAAATAGGGGAGGTACCATGGATGGCTTTTGTCAAGCCTTAGTAAAGTATGAAGCATAAAGAGGTAGCTATTCAATTGAAAGATAGACAGATATTAAACCCCGAAGATGACCTTTACGGACAAGCTTTGTACGACTATTACAAAGGTGTACATGTTGGGGATTTGTGCATCAACACTTCTTATGGCGATGTGGAAGAAATGCCTCCTGAGGTTTTCTTTAGAGATTTTGACGATTTTCCGGTGCTTGAGGCCATTGCATTGGAACATTGCCGTGGAAAGGTGCTCGATGTGGGGGCAGGTACGGGTTGCCATTCTTTAATTTTGCAAGACAAAGGGTTGGATGTAAAGCCTATAGATATTTCTCCTTATTGCGTAAAGATCATGCATGCAAGAGGGATAGAGCAAGTAGATCAGACTGATTTTTTTAGTATCAGGCATCAAAAATTCAATACAATTCTTTTACTTATGAACGGTTTGGGCTTGGTAGGTAAAATAAAGAATATGCCCAACTTTTTAAGCCACTGTAAAAAATTATTGGAGCCAGGAGGTCAAATTTTATTAGATTCCAGCGACGTTAACTATTTGACTGAGGAATATAAAATAAAGTCCACAGGCCAATATATTGGCGAGATTTCCTATCAGTACGTTTACAAGAACAACAAAGGCCCTTGGTTCGATTGGCTTTACTTAGAAAAAGCCCGTTTGCAAGAAATATCGGAGAAAGAAGGCTGGCGGGTAGAGTTCTTGTTCGAAGATGAAAATGATCAGTATTTAGCTTCTCTAACAAAGGAATAGCATTCTTACACATTTTCAAAAGTAGAATTGGCTATAAAGTACTTTTATGTGAGCAATATTATGTGTAGTAGCATGTTTATACAATGGTATTTTTTAGACATCCTACTTAATAGCAATTGACGCATTTTTTTAAGATATCAAAAGGTTTTTTATCGCTCACATTTGGCTCCAAGGAAAAAGTCTTGCTAATATGTTTTTTATTGGCTTTGTGCAATCTTGCTTATGCCCAGGATGAAAATGTCTCAAAAAATAAGACTCTCCCTAAAGATTTCTCAAAAATCGCCTTATCAAAATTAGATGATGGGCAGTCCATAAAAAAAGTAATTTTTTACTATGGTGGGGCGCATACCGATACTTTTGAGCAGGTAAGGGCAGCTTCCCAAGGTCAATGGCAATCTGCCGAGACTTCAGCAGAAGATTACCCACATGCCCAAGGTTGGTTTAAGATAGAAGCTGTTGCAGATTATGCCACCAGCCAGTTTGTGATAAAATTGCCCCTTATTTCAGAAGCTGAAGCTTACCT
>CAKZMZ010000304.1 GCA_937129345.1 uncultured Thalassovita sp.
ATGAGAAAGGCGAGACCATTCCAGTACCATCTGAATATGAAAGCGAAGACGACGCCATACCAACAGGCAGGTCTTTAGCAGATTTTGCTCGTTGTATAGTTGAAAATGACATGCCTAAAGCCAATATAGAAGTTGGCCATAATTCTGCTGTGGCTGTACACATGGGCATTGAAGCTGTGCGTAAAGGCAAAATTGTACAGTGGGATGATGGATATGGGATTTGATACCGCTTGAAGTTTTATTAAAAATAGCCCTCGATTTTTATCTTGGGCTTTTTTATAAAATAAAAATCAAACAGGAACAGAAAAGGCAAAGGTTTCTGTAGTAATTTTCCTTAGCTATTGAAGTTGTCTAAAGTTATTTTGTTAAGCTGCAAATGGTCTATTTCGCCTTATATTGAGTTACTTTTTTCGTTAAATAGCGCTGCTATTCGCCAACTACCGTTGTGGCTCAAAAAGTGCCTTATCTAAGACAAAATATCTCCATTTTCGCTTATAACCTAAAACTTTAAACAACTTCATTGTAAAAGCTTCTGCAATGCTATACTTTGCGTATATAATAAGCTTTGATCAATGCTGTCTCCTAAGGCAAAACGAAATATTTCTAGAGTCATCCCTTTTGGTATAATTTGGCTGTTTTTTAGTTGGGTGTTTTTATCTATTGAATACATGGCACTAGGTAGTATGCAAAATGTAGCAGACAGTGCCATTAAAATGGACTTACCCATCTTTATTTTTTCTAGCTTGGCCATTACTCTAGTAGGACTCATCGTTGGCATGCTCGAGATCCTCTACATCAATAAACTATTCATCAATAAGAGCTTTGCCAAGAAGTTTTTCTTCAAATTAATCATATATGCCCTTTTTCTGTTTGTAATCATTTTAATTACATTCCCTATTGCTGCCAGTTTAGAATTGGAAACCCATGTGCTTGATCCACTAGTTTGGGAGCGGTACCTCATTTTTTTAACAAGTAATACTAATCTGAGCACCAATTTACAGCTTACTGTTTTACTCAGCATTTCGCTATTTTATGCAGAAATAAGTGAAAATATCGGACATGGAATTCTACTGAATTTCTTTACAGGTAAATACCACAAACCAACTGAAGAAAAACGGATTTTTATGTTCACCGATATGCGTAATTCTACCAGTATTGCCGAAAAACTAGGCCATATCCGTTATTTTGGACTACTCAGAGAATACTATTCAGACCTTTCAGATGCGATAGTAAAGCATAATGGAGAGCTTTACCAATATGTAGGCGATGAGGTAATTGTCTCATGGAGGTTTAAAAAAGGCATTGCAAATCAAAATTGTTTGGCTTGTTTTTTTGCCATGAAAGCCGATTTGCAAAAGCATGCAAAAAAGTACAAAAAGAAATTTGGCTTGGTACCTGATTTTAAAGCGGGGATGCATTTCGGTAAGGTAACCACGGGCGAAATTGGTGCGCTTAAAAAGGAAATCATTTTTACGGGAGATGTACTCAATGCCACAGCCCGCATTCAAGGGATGTGTAATGCACTTGGGGTAGATTTATTAATGTCCGAAAAACTTAAAGAAGAACTTATACTTCTACCTTCTTATAAATTTAAAGCAATGGGCGAAGTTGAACTTCGCGGGAAAAGCGAAAAATTGGAATTGTTTACTGCTGAGCAGACTTAAAAATTATTTTGTTGTTGAGCTATTAAGCTGTGCACTATACGCTGGGCGTTCCAAACCATCGTCCAAATTTTTAATTCTGATGTAATTAGAACCGCATTTGTAATGCGAAAACCTCAAAAGCAATACATTACAGATAAAGGGATGTCTTTTTGCCGATTTGAGGCATTACAACCTAAATACATTATTAGATGTACAAGAAAATACAGTTCAACGTAAAGGCTGTTGTATGAATACCCATCAATAAACCCGCATATTAATTTGCAAACCAAACGCTTAGAGCCCTGCTAATTTTCATTAGAACTTATTACTTTGGGGACTAATGTGAAAACGAATGATTATGCTAATGAACAAACTGCTATTTTTCCTTCTTTTAATTTCTAGCATAGCTTGCAACGAAACAGAAAAGCCAAGTGCTCCACCCAACATCATCTTTATTTTGGCCGATGACTTAGGTTATGGAGAATTGGGCGTTTATGGCCAAGAAAAAATAAAAACACCCAACATAGATGCCTTAGCAAATAATGGAATACGTTTTACTCAATTTTACTCGGGTGCACCTGTTTGTGCACCAGCGCGTTGCACACTTATTACTGGCAAACACACTGGTCACGCGCATATTAGAGGCAATGACGAATGGGCAGAACGTGGTGCAGTTTGGGATTATGTAAAGGCATTTAAAGACCCTAATTTAGAAGGGCAAAGACCACTCCCGACCAATTCGGTTACTGTGGCTTCCCTGCTGAAACAAGCAGGCTACCAAACAGGGGTTTTTGGTAAATGGGGTTTGGGTGCCCCCTTAACAGAAGGCATTCCTACCAAACAGGGCTTTGATACTTTTTATGGCTACAATTGCCAAAGACAAGCCCATAATTTATATCCTGCCCATTTGTGGAGCAATGAGAAAAAGATTTTATTGGAAAATGAAATTATCCCACCTGCTACTAAACTGGACTCATTGGCGGATCCGGCTTTAGAAAGCAGTTATGCCAAATATGAGCAGCAAGACTACGCCCCTGACAAGATACATGAGCATGCATTGCGGTTTATTTCTGATAACAAGAACCAGCCTTTTTTCCTCTATTATGCTTCGCCACTGCCGCATTTACCTTTGCAGGTGCCTTCTGCAGCTGTTGAAAAATACCAAGGTGTATTTGGCGAAGAAGCGCCTTATGTTGGTGATAAGGGTTATTTTCCCAATCGCTATCCAAGAGCAGCGTATGCTGCCATGATTTCTTATTTAGACCAACAAGTAGGCGAGTTGGTCGCCCAACTCAAAGAAGATGGCGTTTACGAAAATACGCTCATTATCTTCACCAGTGATAATGGGCCTACTTATCTGGGAGGTGTAGATTTTGAGTATTTTGAAAGCTCCAAGCCGCTAACAAACGGCTATGGTAGAACGAAAGGTTTTGTTTATGAAGGCGGTATTCGTGTACCGATGATCGCTTCTTGGCCAGGTCGCATCAAACCACAATCTGAAAGTAAGCACATAGCGAGTTTTTATGATATTTTACCCACGCTATGCGACTTATCAAATGTAGAAACACCCGAGGATACAGACGGCATTAGTTTCTTGAATGCCATGCTAGGTAAAGAGCAAACTATACACGATTTTTTGTATTGGGAATTTCCCAGCTACAAAGGCCAACAAGCCGTGCGTATGGGCAAGTGGAAGGGCATCCGCAAAAATATTTTTGAAGGCAATATGGAAATCGAGTTATACAACTTAGAAACCGACCTAAAAGAAGAAAACAATGTAGCCGCCCAACATCCTGAAATAGTGAAGAAAATAGAAGAAATTATGGAAAGGGAACACACTCCTGCCGAAATAGAGCGCTTTAAAATTGCCCAATTAGGCGACTAGTTGTATTAAGTTTTGATGAAGAACTTGTTAATGCCTGTGTACCTATTGATAAATCAGTTAGTTTAGAGTATTGATTTATATTAGATATATTTAACGACGAACTTTCAGGTATTCTCCTCTAAAGCCCTGCTATCCTAGTGGGGCTTTTTTACTATTCTTCAGGAATAAATTCCTCTACTCCCCTTGGTAAAGTATCGTGTAGTGTAAAGGTGGGCATATAGCAGTTTTTGCTCCAACGCCCATATGTTTTGATTTTTGCGTAAGTAGAATCTTCTGAATACCACCATACTCCAACTTTTTGGCCTTTTTCAATATATTTTACATTTTTTATTTACAAAGTTACTTCTTTATATAAATGAATATTTTCTATTTTTCTGCTATAATTAAACAAATCATTGATTTTTCATTTTTCATAAATTCCAATAGCATTAAATAAAATAGTGTCTTTACTTAACAAGTAGCAATGTTTGTGTTCAATCGGCTTCTTATTACTCCAAGGAGCTTCCTCTTTATACAATTCAATTAAATTCAGAAAATCAACCCCAAAAACAAGAATTAAAATATAAAAAGTGAGCCCTGTAAATAGTACTATTGTACCGAAAGGGCTAAACCATGTTTTTTTTGCCATATCCATCATTTCTCTAATAACATTGAACTATATCAAATCCCAATTCTAAGATTCCAGAAGAAGAAAGGTTTTTTATTTAGTTCTCTGATTCATTTCTTTACATAAGAAATGTGAATCTAAAAATCCAATACCATCCTTTCAGGGTTATTCACATCATTTTTCGTATAACGCTAGCATAGTTGTATCCCTTCGGGATTGATGTAACAGAAAAGGTAGGGATGATATGATACTAGAAAATAAATCAGAAAATCAGAAAAACTCCGAAGGGGTGGGATAATCAGTGGTTTCTCCATAAGGCTGAATCATTCGCTATTTTCAAAGACTCCCAAGAAAAAATCAGTGATTTTCTTATTTCAACTGCTAGCATAAAGCACAGGATTCAAGGGAGAATTAATGACTTCGCCAATCTTAGCCCCCGGGCACCAAGTATCCCAATCGTTTTGTTGGTGTTCGTTTTCTGGAGCTTTAAGTTTCATGTCTTTGTCCATGTAAATGACGGTCATTACTCGGCGCATTTGGTCGGTTTGGTTGGCACCCGCTCTATGGAATACCCAACCCGAATGAAAGCTGACTTCCCCAATATCAAAAGGTTCTATCACATGATTAAAATCGGTAACCCGCAACTTCTCTCCTATTTTGCTTTCACTCTCATCGCC
>CAKZMZ010000305.1 GCA_937129345.1 uncultured Thalassovita sp.
CTTTAACAGGCGAGGTTGTAGTAGATGCACGCCAAAGTTTTGATCAGTTTGGCAATCCCGACATTTCTATGAACATGAATGTAGAAGGCGCCAAGAAGTGGAAGCGTATGACCGCCCAAAACATCGGTAACCAAATCGCAATTACACTAGATAGTTATGTTTACTCAGCACCCATGGTACAAGGTGAAATCCCGAATGGTAGTTCTTCTATTACCGGAAACTTCTCAATTGAAGAAGCGCAAGATTTGGCCAACGTATTGAAAGCAGGTAAGCTACCTGCCTCACCTAGAATTGTAGAGGAGGTTGTAGTTGGGCCATCGCTCGGTATAGAAGCGCAGAAAGAAGGCATTAATTCTGTGCTGTTCGGCTTGGCCTTGGTGGTAGTTTTTATGGTAGCCTACTATGCTAAAGGTGGTTTGGTAGCCAATGTAGCACTACTATTGAACATATTCTTTATTTTTGGAATTTTAGCACAGCTTAATGCGGCACTCACCTTACCGGGCATAGCAGGTATTGTGCTAACTATTGGTATGTCTATAGACGCCAACGTACTTATTTTCGAGCGAATCCGTGAAGAAATGCGCATTGAAGGCAATAACTTACTCAATGCAATTGATCAAGGTTACAGCCGTGCATTCTGGACAATTTTTGACTCGAACGTTACCACGTTTTTAACTGGTATCTTCTTATATTCATTTGGTACAGGTCCTGTGAAAGGTTTTGCTATTACCTTAATGATCGGCATTGCATGTTCTTTCTTCTCTGCGGTATATGTAACGAGGGTAATCGTTTCTTACATGACCAAAAAAGGAAACCAAAGCAAAATCTCATTTATAACACCACTTTCTAAAAACCTATTAAGCGACCTAAACATAGATTTCTTAAGCAAAAGAAAGATTGCTTATGTATTTTCCGTTTCGCTAATTACAATTGGTTTGGCAGTAATAGCTACCAACGGTTTAAATCTAGGCGTTGACTTTGAAGGTGGCCGTTCTTACATAGTAGAATTTAGAAAAGATGTGTTGCCGTCTGAGTTGGAGGTTTCTTTGCAGAAAAACTTAGAGAACTCTGGCGTAGAGGTAAAAACCTATGGTAGTGACGAAAAACTCAAGGTAACCACCAACTACTTAGTAGACGACGAGTCAGCAGAAGCGGACGAAAAGGTAATGGAAGCAGTTAAATCAAGCGTTGCTTCTTTTACAGGAACTACTTATACTGATAATGAAGCTGCGCTAACAGAAAATACCTTTACCATACCAAGTACATCTAAAGTTGGTGCCACCATAGCAGATGACATCAGAGACTCATCGCTATCGGCTGGTTTGTTCTCTTTGTTGGCCATCTTCTTTTACATTTGGGTGAGATTTAGAAACTGGAGATTTGGTTTAGGTGCGATTGTGGCACTTTTCCACGATTCATTAATGGTATTGGGAATTTTTGCCATTGTGAACCTATTCGGTTTTGCTCTAGAGGTTGATCAAGTATTTGTAGCCGCAATGTTAACCATTATCGGTTACTCAATTAACGATACTGTGGTTGTTTTTGACCGTGTAAGGGAGTTCTTGGGCTTGAGAAAAAGCCAGGCATTTAAAGATACCCTCAACCAATCTGTAAACAGTACTTTAAACCGTACTCTAATTACATCAGTAACTACCTTATTGGTTGTGTTGATTTTGTTCTTGTTCGGAGGTGAGGTGCTGAGAGGTTTTTCATTTGCACTACTGATCGGTATTATGTTCGGTACATATTCTTCTATTTTCGTGGCAACTCCTATTGTTTACGATACCAGAGAGTTTATGGAAAAACAACAAGCTAAAAAGAGTGGAAGTGTAAAAACAGCAGGTGCTAAATCGTAGCACGCAGGCATCCATTAAAAAAAAAGACCGCTTCATTACAGAGGCGGTCTTTTTTTTAATCTATACAAGGCTGATGTAAAAATCGGGGGGCAGTCTCTTCTTCGAGATTGAAAGTTATGGCAGTTAATAGGCCCATATTTCTTTTCTTATATACACAGCCCGTGTCTATCCTGTAATTTCCATTGCTCTCCATATACGGGTACTCCGTAGGTTGATGCCCAATTACCTGCATGTAACCTGGTATTTCTGCCAAATCGCCTTTATTGAAAAGATAAGAACCTGGAATCCGCAAATCTACGCTTAGTGCTAATTGCACATTGTAATTGTTCTGCCTAAAAACCCGATTGCTGATTCCACCGTGGGTTGCTAAAATCTTCTTACCGTAGGCTGTATCTACAATTAAAAAAGGATAGGCATCGTCAAAGAAGTAAGACATTTCTGCCAACACTTCTTGTACTTGTTTCTCAGAAGAAATATTTAAGGAATTTTTGATAGATTGAATGGTTTCTTTACCGCCTGTGTTCGTCCAAAGGCTTTTGGCCCACTTGTGGTTTCGGTAGCGGCATAAAAACTCATGATTGCCAATGAGCATATCCATTTTGTTTTTCTTTACAAAGTAGAATGTCTCATAGGAGCGCTTACCCTTGTTGATGATATCGCCCATTAGTACCACTCGGTTGTTTTCTTGAGGTATTTTGTTGAGAAGTGCCTTAAGGGTAAGAAAACATCCGTGTACATCTCCTATAAATGTAATATGCTTAGTTAACAATTCAATTCTAGGTTTTTGAGTAGACCAAACGCTCGCTAATCGTTGTTTATGGCAAAATAATCTCTCCTTTGCGCCATTTTTCTACAGCCTCATAATAGACTTTTTTGTAACGCGGCGACCTGAACAATTCATAATGAAAACCACTAAAAATGTTGGGCTTTCTTTTAAATTCAAAAGTAACTCTTTTCCTCTTCTTACCAAGAAAATAAACCCATTGTTGGCCATTTGGTAAATTGGCTACCTCATTAGGCCTGCCGAATACTATGTAGATAATGCCCCTGTCGGTTTTCCAGCCCTCTTTGTAATTGGTAAAATTTTTATTAGAGTATGTGACTCTTTGGTAGTACTCTTTAATAAGTGCTTTAGCAATGCCTACACTACCACCTGTGTTGAGCCAAAAATTATCTAGCGCTGCTTTTTGGTCTGCAGCGCTTAAAAAACCGTTGATTTCCTTGTTGGTGGCAATGTAGATCATAGATTGGGCCAAGTTCTCAACTTGTTTAAACTTAGGATAATCTTCACTTACTACCCTAAAGCCAATGCCATTTACAGTAGTGGTATCTTCTTGAGCAAAATAAAGTGCCTCCTTTCCTAAAGAAAAAGGCGTATTGGTATTGACTACAATAACCGAATCTACCCTAAGGCCTGGTCCACCAGCACTCATATTATTACCCATTGGTGGGGCGGCAGGTAAAAATGAATGTTCAAAACGAACCAAAAAAATTGGTTTCTGTGAGGCCGATTTCATGATAAGTGACTCTCCTGGGCGAACGTAACTGCTATTGAGCGGATTACTTTGATTTTTTAGACCGAAAGAAACCGCTTTGTTGGGTACTTCCAAACTGATGCTTTTAGAGACTTCTACATTTGCAGCAAGATCTATAATAGTAACCT
>CAKZMZ010000306.1 GCA_937129345.1 uncultured Thalassovita sp.
TCTATGATAAAATATAGAAAAGTATATTTCTGGAAGTCACTGAAATGAGGCGATTTTACGAGAAGTATAGGAAAATACATGCTACCATCAGCATCATGAATAAGTAAAATATGAATATTTCATATTGTAAATGAGCCCCGAAATTATGGTCATAAAATACATGATATAGTAAAATCATCCATTCAATGGCTCTTATTAAATAGATAAATTTGAAGTTAGCTGTATAATGTAAATTGATATATGATACCAGCTCAAAGCAAACTGGGTGAATATTTATAAGTGTAAATTGCTTGATACTTATCTAAAGGCATATTTACAGGTATCGGTTTATCCTCTTTTACATGGAATTTAGATATTTTTAAAGAGGAATTATGGGATCCAATGGCTTTTTGGTAAGTATTGCCCCGTAAGGTATTATCCAATACTGCTTGAAAAGATTTAGACAATAATACTTTTATTGAAAATGAAATACATCAAACTAGCAATTGCATCGACTTACTTGATCTGCTTAACTAGCTGTGGTATAGAAAAACCCCAAGACGTTGCTGAAGCAGAAAAATCGCTTCCTGATGTGGTGGATTATAACCTGCACATCAAGCCTCTCCTTTCTGATAGGTGTTTTGCCTGCCACGGGCCAGATAAGAACAACCAAAAGGCAGGCCTGTTTTTACACGATGCTAAGGGCGCTTTTGCCTCTCTTGAGAGTGGAAACAAAGCCATAGTTCCAGGTAGCTTAAAGAACAGTGAAATAGTTAGCAGGATATTGTCTGATGATCCTGAAATTATGATGCCACCGCCTGAGTCCAACCTAAAACTTACTGCAGAAGAAAAGGCGCTGATTTTAAAGTGGGTAGACCAAGGTGCAGAGTATAAAAAACACTGGTCATTTATTAAACCTGAAAAAAGCGACTTGCCTAAGATTAAAAACCAAGATTGGGCAGAAAATGAAATCGACTATTTTGTGGCGGCCAAATTAGAAAGTAAAAATATCGAGCCTTCTCCTGAAGCCCGTAAAGAGATACTGGTGAGAAGACTGTTTTTTGACCTAACAGGACTGCCGCCCACCGTTGATCATTTGGAAGAGATCATGGCAGATGATAGCCCCGATTACTATGAAAATCTAGTAGATGATTTGCTCGCTTCTCCAGCCTATGGAGAACGCATGGCAGCCCATTGGTTAGACGTGGCCCGTTTTGCCGATAGCGAAGGTTATTTGGATGACTTCCACCATGAAATGTGGCCCTATCGCGATTGGGTCATCAATGCGTATAACAAAAATATGCCTTATGATGAATTTGTAGTTTCGCAGGTAGGTGGAGACCAAATACCCAATGCTACGGAAGAGCAAAAACTCGCTACAGCTTTTAACCGTTTGCACAAGCAAAACTCAGAAGGGGGCGTAATACCAGAAGAATTTAGGGTAGAATACGTAGCAGACAGAACTAATACCGTAGGAGCGGCCTTTATGGGGCTTACTATGGGTTGCGCACGTTGCCACGACCATAAATATGATCCCATTTCCCAAAAGGATTATTTTCAACTCTACGGTTTCTTCAACAGCACAATAGAAAGGGGAGATGCTATTTTTTCAGGAAATTCCATTGAAAATGGCAATCGGGTTGCCAATGAGTATTCTATGAACGCCGGGCCGGTAATGCCCCTGCCTGATGAAAATATCGCAGACATCCGTAACTTTTTATTAGAAGAGGTTGAAGAAAAGTCTTCAGAAATCAAAGCGAAAACAGAGCAAAAAAAGGAAGACGCCATCCAATGGGCTGCCACATCGCCCACTACAAAAACATTAAAGCAAACCGTTGATGAGGCAACAATGGTACATTTGAGCTTTGACAATGTAAATGGGGAAACAGTAAAAGACCACGCAAAAGGCTCCAAGCAGGCCAAGATTTTTGGACATCAAGTAGTAGAAGGTAAAAAGGGGAAGGCGATTCAATTCAATGAAGGTAAAGTGATTGCAGATGGTAGCCGCATCAGTTTTGAGCGCATGGAACCCTTTACAGTGAGTTTTTGGATAAAAACACCTAAGCAATTCGAAGAAGCAAGGATCCTTTACAATGGAAACGGCAGGATACAAGGTTACAGAGGTTGGGATGTTTGGATGGATAGTACGCGCCTTTCTTTTCGCTTGAACCATGCACATCCTTTCCAATCATTGGACATCCGAACCAAAGAAAAACTACCGCTCAACCAATGGCAACATTTCGTATGGACGTATGATGGCTCAAGCTCTGCCAAGGGCATGAAACTATGGCATAATGGGGCATTGGCAGAAATTGAGATACAAAGAGACCACATCTATCGGTCTACAGTTCCATACAAAGACCGCAAAGGATATGTTTACATGCCTTACGAGGGTTTTGTGATGGGTGCCAGTCACTATGATGCTGATTTTGATGGTGGAATGATCGATGAAGTACGGGTATTGAACAAGGAAGCAAGCCATTTGGTAGCGCAATATCTCTACAATAATGACTTGGGTAATGAGGCATTTGAAAAAGGCCTAGACAGGCAGTCAGAAGAAATTGAGGAGTTTTATACCTTGTATGTAGATAAAGAGCTAGAGGCTGAGCGCAAAGCTATGCGCAACATACAGTTACAAGAAGTAAGGGCCATTGATACCGTTCAAGAGATCATGGTCATGGGTGATCACGAAAAAGAAAGACCGACCTATATTTTAGAGAGAGGCGCCTATGATGCACATGGGGAACAAGTGGAAAAAGGAGTTCCTGAGGACATTCTTCCTTGGCCAGAAGACTTGCCAAAAAATCGCTATGGATTAGGCAAGTGGTTGACCCACCCCGACAATCCACTTACGGCCAGGGTTGCCGTCAATCAAATGTGGTATTTGATGTTTGGTAGAGGATTGGTCAAAACCAACGAAGATTTTGGCAATCAGGGTGCCTTACCCACTC
>CAKZMZ010000307.1 GCA_937129345.1 uncultured Thalassovita sp.
CGAAGATATTACCTCAGCGGTTAGAAAAATGGCACAACGCATGCCTACGTATGTAACCATTAAAAATGTAAAATATCGTTGGGGACACGCTCAAGAAGATATTTACCCTGTTTGCCAAGTAGAAAAACTTTGGAGCGATATGAGTGGCCTGCACGATATAGAAAGCAACTTTGTAGTGGTGCCGCGTATGCGTGGGCAACAGCTAAAAGATGCTGCCCAATTAGATGAGTGGGTTGCAGACGGCAGTAAGGATTACCTTGAGAAGCTATGTGAGTTTTAGCTTTCGGGTTATCTTCAATTGCCAAAACATATCCAATTTAACAGGAGTTGCGCATTATCTTACTATACATATAAGCTTTAATGTGATGTCGGATACTTATATCCGACATTTAAAAAGCATAGAAAAAGTAGAATTTATATTTCAACTTCACAACGTCCCAACTCAACGAACTTCAAACCAATGTAATCGACCAAACCACAAACTCTTTGAACCGAAAACTGTAAAAATTAGCTTAATCTGACGGATATAGTATTCTCCTTTGCTTTAAATTAGTTGTTCAACTTTTTATTTTTTACTAAATGAAACCGTTTTGGTCTCTCCTGGAGCCAACTCGATTTCTTGGCAGCCGAATAGCGCCAACTCACCAAGAGGCTGGGCTTTTACTTCGGTATTTTCCGCCAAAACTTTCACTTTTGCCGTGGCTTTAGTTGGGTTGCTTACGGTTACAAAGAGCTTACCTTTGGTCTCTTTAGAAATTTCAGCCTCCACATTATCAAACACAGTAATCTTACTTACATCAGGCTCCACGTACAAACCTGGTATTTCTGTGTAAGTCAGCATCAAGGCGGTTTCTGACCAAGTGGTTAGGTAAGAGATTTCTCCTATGCCTTCTAGCCAATCTGTGGTGTTGATGCGCTCACACATCCAACCGGTTTTAGCGCCCTCAATAGGATGTTTGGGATGCGGAAGAAACTGCGGCATATTGCGGGCAATATCTTGTAATAATTCTGCATAAAAAGGATTGCCTGTAGCTCTGTAAAGTCTCAATAAAGCCACGCCTGAGTGGGTACAAATTCCTGGTGCGCCGTGCTTGTTTTGCGTGTTGGCAAACACACCTCCTTTAGAGTGCATGCCAACTTTACCAAATAAAGAACTTTCGGGAAAAGGATAATCATAGGCAATAACCCATGTAGAAAACTGCTTGGCCATGTCCTCCCCCATGCGCAGCCATTTTTCTTCGCCTGTGGTTTCGTACAAAGTGGCAAAAGATTCTACCAAGGCATAACTCGACTCGCTATCAGGGTTTTGCATAGCATCGCCAGGCCCTCCATTTGAGATTCCTTTCTTTACATAATTATCGTAATAGTGTTGGGCAATTTCTTTGGCCGCTTGCATGTATTCGGGTTGGTTAAAATATTGAGCCGAAAGTGCCAAGGCCGCAGGTACTATACCACCACTAGTAGAACCTCCCACTTCAATTTTTCCAGTAGGATTATCTACAAAGTTGCCCAACTGCCCGTTTTCATCCCAAATTTTCTTGAGTGCATCTGCAGCGCCTTGCGTTCCTTCTCGCCAAGTGGTTTTTACTTCCATGCCCATTTTATCCATCAACATCAATTGCTTTACAATGTAGTAAAGCCCATCGCCGCTTTTTCTAACTAAATGCCAGTTCTTAGTGTGCGGTTTTCTAATGTCTCCTCCATACCATTTATCGCCGTGCTCGCCCGAATCCCAAAACAGCCCTGAAGGCGCTATACCATCGGGAAACAACCAATCAAAATTTCTTATCACATTGGCCTTGGTTTTTTCATCGCCCATCCAAAGCAAGGGGAAAGTGGATATCATACCACCAGTCCACCCGATTTGCCAATCTTGCAAAAACATATTTCTGGGGCCCACCGAATAATACCCAAAGCTAGACTCCCAATTTAATTGGTTAAATTTCTCTTCTTGTACCTCAAAAGTAGAGGAGAAAGGCAGTACTAAATTATGTTCCTCGCTATTGACCAATTCCTTTCTTATCGATACAAATTTGCCAAACAAATCTTGCAAAACAGGGGCATCAAAACCATAAGTTCTAAAGGTTATGGTTACCTTATCACCTGCTTTATAATGATGTGGTTTGTCGTCTGAGGGCCAGAGGTTGTCCGTTATTCTGTATTTGTAAAGCTCTCTTACTACCGGCGCTGTAATGGAAATAATTGCCTTATCCCTGCTTCTCGTTTCTTCTATGTCAATGCCTGAGTCGCCTACTTCGGTGGCCAAGGTAGTTAGCATAAAAAAACCTTGCTTCTTTTCTGGCGACCAAAAACCTACCGAGGGCGTGCTCATATCGCCTGTTCTCTGTTGTATGCGAGAAGGACCTTTGCCTTTGGTCAACTTGGGCACATCAGAAACAATAGTGGGTACATCTGGCCCAATATCCCTTGGGTCTAGCAATTTGGGAGAATAACGGATACGACGATAATCGAAGCGATTGCCATTGTAAGCAGCAGCTGGCATCAACACGTAATTATCTGTAGACCAATTGGGCACTATCAAATCAACAGAAACCGAGCCTTCTCGTACTTCACCTTCTGTACAAGTAAAGGTAAAAGTGAAATCCATTGCGTTGGCTTCATCAGCCACACTTTCTGTTTTGTAAGATACGGACCATTGACTATTCGGGGCATTGATGCTTACTTGTTTTGCAGCGGTATTTACCTCTACAGCAGTTCTATACACTAAGGCATTAAACCGCTCATGGTCGTACTCATTGACGCGGGCTTGGAGGGTAATGCCAAAATTGTCTTCTATTTTTTGCGCATAAGTAGTCTGATTTATCAAAAACAGGCTCAATACATATAAAAACACTTTCACTTTCATAATGACTTAAATTTATGTCAGTAAATGATTTGCAAGATTATTCTTTTTGTTCAATACTGTTCTTTTCTATACAAAGGGAAATTCTCTTTTAAAGAGCCTGTAAAATATAGCAACCTTATTTATTAATGAATAGAATAAGTTATTCCTTTACTGAATTAGGTTTTTGATTTTCCTAAGTAATTGAAATGAAACTTTAAAAACTTAAAAGCGAATTGAGACAATTTCAATCGTTTGCATAAACCAAATCTAAACGTAATTTTACAAGTAAGTCAACCAAATTTTTTCCCTACTATGTTTGAACTAACTGATAAAGTAGCCATAGTTACCGGAGGAGGCAGCGGCATTGGAGAAGCCATCTCTAAACTGTTTGCTAAGAGCGGTGCTATTGTGCACATTTTAGAATTAAATACAGAAAAGGCAAGTGAAGTAGTACACTCGATTGAAGATACAGGTGGCAAAGCTTACGCCCATAGTTGCGATGTTTCTGACAATGCATCAGTAGAAAAAGTATTTAAAGATATTGTGGAGGTTAGCGGGCAAATAAATATTACAGTGAATAATGCAGGTATCGCCCACATTGGCAATATAGAAACCACTACGCCTGAAGATCTAGATAAAATCTACTCAGTCAACATCAAAGGAATTTTTAATTGTGCCCACCATAGTGTGGTACAAATGAAAAAGCAAGGCAAAGGTGGTGTTATTTTAAATATGGCTTCTGTGGCTTCTGTGTTGGGTATTAGCGACCGATTTGCCTACTCTATGAGCAAGGGCGCGGTCATTACCATGACTTATTCCATAGCCAAAGATTACCTCAATGAAAAAATCAGGTGTAACTGCATTGGCCCTGCCCGAGTGCATACGCCTTTTGTAGATGGATTTTTAGCCAAAAACTATCCGGGCAAAGAACAAGAAATGTTTGAAAAGCTTTCTGCCACTCAGCCCATTGGCAGGATGGGCAAACCCGAGGAAATTGCTGCTTTAGCTCTTTATCTCTGCTCTGATGAAGCAGGATTCATTACCGGTAGTTTTTATCCTATTGATGGAGGATTTATCACACTAAATACCTAATTAAAACCCAAAAAAACATTAGTCTAACTACTTAAAATAATATCAATGAAATTAATAAGATTTGGAGAGAAGGGCGCTGAAAAGCCCGGTGTACAACTAGAAGATGGTAAAAGGATAGACGTAAGCGCCTTTGGCGAAGATTTTACCCAAGATTTCTTTGCCAATAATGGCATTGCTAGGTTAGAAGATTGGCTAAAAAAGTATGGTGATAACTGCCCTGAGGTAGATGCAGAAGCTCGCTTGGGCGCCCCTTTATTCAGACCCTCAAAAATCGTTTGCATCGGCTTAAATTACGCTAAGCACGCTGCCGAAAGCGGCATGGATGTACCCAAAGAACCTGTCATTTTCTTTAAAGCGACTTCGGCCATTGTTGGCCCCAATGATGACGTGGTCATCCCAAAAGGCAGTGAAAAAACAGATTGGGAAGTAGAATTGGCCGTAGTAATCGGCAAGGAAGCTTCTTATGTAGCAGAAGCCGATGCCATGGATTACGTAGGTGGCTATTGCTTGCACAACGATTACAGCGAAAGAGAATATCAATTAGAAAAAGGTGGGCAATGGGTAAAAGGTAAAAGCTGCGATACTTTTGCGCCACTCGGGCCCTTTATAGCTACCAAAGATGAAATTAAAGACCCGCATAATCTCAGACTTTGGTTAAAATTGAACGGAGAAATGCTTCAAGACAGCAACACCTCAGATTTCATTTTCAATATTCCACAAGTGATCAGCTATTTGAGTAATTATATGACTTTATTGCCAGGCGATATCATTTCCACAGGAACACCTGCCGGCGTAGGACTTGGGCTAAACCCACCTACATACTTAAAAGAAGGCGATGTGGTAGAACTAGGCATTGATGGCTTGGGAACTTCTAAACAAGTAGCAAAATCTTACAAGTAATTAATATGAAAGTATTTGCTCAAACGCTTAACTTAAAAGATGACCTAGAAGTCATTGAAAAATACAAGGAATATCACAGAAATGCATGGCCTGAAGTACTTGACTCGCTCAAAAAAGTGGGCATTACCGACATGAAGATTTTTCTGCATGGCAGGCGATTGTTTATGTACATGGAAACGACTGATTCATTTGTGCCTGAGGTGGATTTACCACGCTATTTGGAGCAAGACCCCAAGTGCCAAGAATGGGAAGATTTAATGGGCGAATTTCAAGAACCTGTGCCCGGTGCCGCTCTCGGTGAAAAATGGTCTATGATGGAACAAGTTTTCCAACTTTAAATCAGATAAAATGAAAATTGACGCCCACCAACACTTTTGGAAGTACAGCCCCGAAACCCACGGCTGGATCAGCGAGGAAATGAAAGTACTCAAAAGTGATTTTTTACCCGAGCATTTAGCACCGCTTTTAAAAGAGACAGGCTTTGATGGTTGCGTAGCAGTACAAGCTAGCCAAAGCAATGCGGAAAACGATTTCTTGCTTGATTTGGCAGACAATTCCGAAATTGTAAAAGGTGTAGTGGGATGGTTAGATTTACAAGGTGAAAATCTTAACGAAGAATTGGCCAAATACAGTCAGCACCCCAAATTTTGTGGATTGCGCCACATTGTGCAAGATGAACCTGATGACCGATTCTTGCTTAGAGATCAATTCATGCAAGGCATTGCCCAGCTTAAAAAGTATGGCCTCACCTATGACATTTTGGTATTTGAAAGGCAATTACCCGCTGCTGTAGAATTTGCCAAAGCTTTTCCAGAGCAACCTTTTGTTCTAGATCACATTGCGAAACCGCTCATCGCCAAGGGGGAAATTGACGCTTGGGAAAAACACATACGAGAGTTGGCTACTTGCCAAAATGTGAGTTGCAAACTTTCGGGCATGGTCACCGAAGCCAACTGGAAGAACTGGAAAGTCGAGGATTTTGAGCCTTATCTAAAAGTCATTTTCGAAAGTTTCGGGGCAGACAGACTCATGATTGGTTCTGATTGGCCCGTTTGCTTGCTAGCGGGGCAATATTCAGTAGTAATGCAAATTGTTATCGATTACATCAGTAATTTATCAGAAGATCAAAAAGCAGGTATATTGGGCGGTAACGCCACCAAATTCTATAACCTAAATTCGAATCCACAATAACATGGACTTACATCTTAAAGACAAGGTAATTATTATTACAGGAAGTACACAAGGCATTGGAGAGGCCATTGCCAAGGGTTTTGCCCATGAAGGTGCCCATGTGGTAATTACCGGAAGAAACCAAGAAAGGGCTTCTAAAAAAGCAGCGGAGATTGCCGAAGAATTTGGTATTAAAGCCATAGGCGTTGGTGCCGACTTGGTAGATGCTGAGAAATGTAAGCTGATTGTAGATAAAACTTTAGAACACTTTGGTAAAATAGATGTCTTGGTAGTTTTCCTCAACTAACTTTCTGTGACAAGTGTAAGATAAAAAGAGCTTCGATAGGTCTGAAAATAACAAAATCGCGATACTTGTCAGAAAGA
>CAKZMZ010000308.1 GCA_937129345.1 uncultured Thalassovita sp.
ATGCCTGCCAATATTTAATGTTGCGGCTTTGTAATCCATCATTATTCTGCGTATTCAGGATGGGTTAGCTTGAATAGTTCTTGTGCTGCTTGTGCTACACGCGGCCCCCAATTGGTGAGTAAGACGCCGTCCATAGAAATGATTTGTTTCTTTTTTCCTGCTGTGACTTGTTTCATTCCGGTAATTTCCAGTGCGCCTTCTATGCCGCCGAGACTTTGTAGCCCACTATCAAAAAATAGTACGTAATCCGGATTGGCGATAATCAAACTCTCGGCATTGAGGGGTTTAAAGCCTTGTATTTCGGGAACCGCATTTTGAGCACCAGCAAATTCTAATAAACTGAAGGGCGAATTGCTTCCGGCTACTTGCATATTACCTTCGCCTCTGGCATAAACACAGAGCACTTTGGGTCTTTTTTTAATTTTACTTATCCTTTCTTGCAAGGTAGAAAGGTCGCTTTCTATGGTACTGATGAGTTTTTTACCTTCTGATTTTCTGCCGAGTACTTCTGCAATCTCAGTAATCATACCTTTGGTTCCTTCAAAACTTCTTTTTTGCTCTACCATTAGCGTTTTAATACCCGTAGAAGATAACTGCTCAATGAGTTCATCTTTAACATAACCTTCCTCTACAATAATAAGGTCAGGGCGCATTGAAATAATGCCCTCTGCGCTAATGCTATTTCTGTAGCCTATGGAAGGAAGGGATTGAAGCGTTCCCGGATAGGTACTTGTTCGGTCGGTACCTATAATTTTATCACAGTCACCGAGTGCGCAAACTATTTCAGACGCTGCACTACCTGCGGTAATGATTCTTTCTTGTGCCTTGGCACAAAGCCCTAATATTAAAAAACAGGTTGTTAGTAATAGAGAAGTTCTCATTTTATTTAGACTAATTAAAAATAATATTCAAATTTCTCCCATTATCCTGAAAATGTCAATCACTAAGTTTGTGATTTTAGTATAGCTATAAGTAGTGAGTATATTAGCTAGTATTGGCTAGCCAAAGTTAATTTTATGATATATATCGCAGCTATGCATTTAGTACTTATGACTGCTATCTACACATTTTTTTTACGATAAAACTCTTGATTCGACATTATGCTCGAGTTGCAAAATCGGTATTGGTTTGTGTTCGAAATAAAGGTATGATTATTAAGGAAGTCGACATGATCACATTGATTTTTGTGAGAAAATTGTCAACTTTATACTAAATCGGTTTAAAATTTCATGAAAATCAGATGGCTCATTCTATTGGCTTGTTGTACTTGCTTTTCTGCTGTTCTTGCCCAGCCAGAATTCACTAAAAATTATCCGGACACAGTTAACAAAAAACGCCTTTGGACGACCATCGGCATTAAAACTGGCTCGTATTTGGGCGGATTGGGTTTCCTGAGTTTTATCTGGTACAGAGACAAAGAGCGCGTTCCTTTTCACTTTTATGATGATGCCAAAGGTTATTTACAAATGGATAAAGCAGGGCATGCTTTTGCTGCTTACAGAGAAAGTTACGCTGCCTACTATGCACTACGTTGGGCTGGGGTAAGCAAGAAAAAAGCTTTGATATATGGTGGCCCCATTGGCTTAATTTTCCAAACGCCTATCGAAGTTTTTGATGGCATGTACGAAGGTTGGGGATTCTCATGGCCTGATATGGCAGCTAATGCTTTGGGTTCGGCCATGTTTATGGCGCAAGAGGCCATTTTTGATGAACAAGTCATTCTGATGAAATTTTCCTATTCCCCAAGTGTATATCCAGATTATCACTCCTCTTTAGGTGATGGCCATTTGGAGCGTTTCTTTTTAGACTATAATGCCCACACCTATTGGTTTTCGGCAAACCTCAGTAAATTAACTGGAAACCAGAAAATACCTCAATGGCTTAATTTTGCTGTGGGTTACAGCGCCAATGGGATGATCAAGGAATTTGAAAATCCTAAATTTTATCGTGGAGAACCTTTTCCAGAATTACCGCGCTATCGACAGTTTTTATTCTCGCCAGATATAGATTTTTCAAAAGTCAAGACAAAAAGAAGAGGTATCAAAAAACTACTTCGCGCAGTGAACCTCCTTAAGTTGCCTCTCCCCGCCTTAGAAGTAAATCCAATACATGGCATAAGGTGGCATTGGTTGTATTTTTAAAAAACCGCTTTATCAATATGGTTTTAAAATGAACTTTGTAAACGAACATTTAGCAACAAAAGCCATATTCACTTTACAATTCCTAAAGAATAAAAATGAAAAGACTTGACCAACACCTAATTCAAATCCAAATTTTATAATATCAAATAATTTCACTTATTGCATAAGCATCTTAAAGATTGATCTCGGTTTAATTAAAGATTTGCATTAGCAACAATGAAAAGGGAAATGAGAAAATCTTTACTACTACTAGCTATTTTTTTCTCTGGATGCTTTCCGAAACAAGAAAAATATCCAGAAAAGGCTAAGTCTTCAATCCTAGCCTCGAAACCCAACATCATCCTTTATTTTGCCGATGATATGGGCTGGGGCGATGCTGGCTGCTACGGGCAGACCAAAATCCTCACTCCTCATCTCGACCGTATGGCAGCACAGGGCATCCGTTTTACCGATGCCTACACCGGCTCGCCCGTTTGTGCGCCTTC
>CAKZMZ010000309.1 GCA_937129345.1 uncultured Thalassovita sp.
AAAACAGAAAGCTGTTCGGCGCAATTGGTTTTGCCTCTTCTTGGTGCTTGGTCTTGTTCATTGTAAAAATAAGGCTCAACCGAGCATTTGTCGCCTACCTTTACATTGCCCACGGTTTCCCCCACTTCTATAACTTCAACGCCCAACTCATGGCCGAGTATTCTTGGATAAGTAAAAAAGGGCTGCCTACCTTTGTAAGCGTGCATATCGGTACCGCAAATACCTACTCTATGCACTTTTACCAAAGCTTCGTCGTCTTTCAATAGCCCATTAAAAGGGAGTGTGATGTCTGCTAACTTTCCAGGTTCTTTTAAAATGATGCCTTTAACTTGATTGAGGTTGTTTTCCATATTTACTATATTTATCAATAAGGGGGTACCAAGGATTTCGAAAATCTAGTACCAAACCTCAATGTAATAAATAATGAGGTAAGTTAGAGAGGCCCAATGCCTTATATTAGAATGATGATTGCTAAAATTAAATAAATATCGAAAATGAAAGCAGATTTAATAGAACTGGGTGTTAGCCAAACTACTTTAGGCCAAGAAGAAAAAGACTTTTTGGATAAAAACGGTTACTTAAACCTCGGGCAATTACTATCGGCAGAGATGCTGAAAAGGATATTGGCAAAAGTAGACCATTTGCTGCAAAAAGAAGGGCAAATGGCTGGCGCGGAACTTATGGATTCGCCCTACATCAAACATCCTAAAGAAGCAGGTGCCGATCGATTGGCCGATTTGGTAAACAAAGGAGAAGAATTTGATTTGTTCTATACCCATCCTAAAGTCTTGGCGGCCATGAGGTACGTATTGGGCGATGATTTTAAATTGTCTTCTCTAAACTACCGAGCGGCAAAACCGGGGCAAGGTTTGCAAAAGCTGCATGTAGATTGGCACGATACCGTTGAGCCTGGGGATTATAAAGTTTGTAATTCTATTTGGTTATTAGATGATTTTTCAGCCGCCAACGGTGCTACGCGTGTAGTACCCGGTACACACCTAAATGGACTATTACCTCAAAATGAATTAGCCGATCCCTTTGCCCCACATCCTGATCAGGTTTTGATCGAAGCGCCTGCGGGCTCGGTTTTTATTTTTAACTCTCATGCTTGGCATGGTGGTACCAATAACCAAACCGATCAATACAGGCGCGCCATACACAGTTATTTTTGCAGAAAAGACCAACCACAACAGGTAGATCAAAAACGCTACATTAAAGATGTTACAAAAAACAGATTGTCTAAAGCTGCCTTAAATATCCTTGAGGTTTGATGCTGATTTCATGAATCTTGAGGTAACAAAGAAGCGGCTGCTTCATCTAGTAATAAATGAGCATTAGCATGTTTTCTTAGTATAGAAGCCGGACATGCCGTGTCTATTGTCTTAAAAAGGGCGGCATGTACAGCTTTTGCTTTTCTCTGATCGGGCACTACGCAACTGACAACCTTGCTGCGCATAATAGCAGGAACGGTGAGCGTGAGCGCTTCTTTAGGTACGTCATCCAAAGTAGGGAACCAACCTTCGCCGAGTTGCTGTTGGCGGCAAGCCTCATCTAAAGTGACTATTTTCACTAACTTAGGATCATTAAAATTAGCTACGGGAGGGTCGTTAAATGCGATGTGCCCGTTCTCTCCAATGCCTATGCATGCTATGTCGATTTCATGGTTTTTTAACAAGTTTTCATATTGTTCTATTTCAGCACTTATATTTTCAGCATCTCCATTAAGAAAATGAATTTTTTTAGGCCTTACTTCGTCTAGGATCCGCTCTTTTAGGTATTTTCTAAAACTAGCAGGGTGTTGATCAGAAATGCCCTTGTATTCATCTAGATGGAAAACGGTGACCTTATCCCAAGCGATTTCTTTCTTCTTAAATACTTCTAAAAAAGCAAATTGCGAAGCGCCCGTAGCCAAAATGATATTAGCCAATCCTTTTTGTTCTATGGCATCGTTAAGAGTTTGAGCCGCAAAGTCAGCAGCAGCTTTACCTAAGGCTACCGCATCTTTATAAATACCAATTTTTATATTATCCTTTATAAATTCTTTCATGATTTTCAGCTAAGCGATATAACAAACACATTTTACTTATTCGGCTAGAATATGATATATTCGTAAAATTTTCTCTTATAAACAAATACTCAAATCAGCGAATAAACCTCATTCCAATGTTTCCCACCAGTATTTTTCAGTACTATTTTGCAAAGTGAACATTTCGCCAATTTTCGGAGTGATGATTGGCATTTTTTCTTTCTCAGCTTCGGCAACAAACCTTTCTATGGGATCTTTCCAAGTATGCAGGGCAAGGGCAAAACCTGCCCAATGTACGGGCATGGCTTTTTGTACTCTAGCATCTTTGGCTGCCTTTATGGCTTCCTCAGGAAACATGTGCAGCAATTGCCATTTCTCATTGTACTGCCCACATTCCATCAATCCAAAATCAAAAGGGCCTAATCGCTTGCCAACTTCTTTAAAATGCTTGCCATAGCCTCCATCTCCACTAAAATAGATGCTTTCGTTCTCAGTCTTGAATGCCCAACCGCCCCACAAGGATTTTGCTCGGTCGGTTAGGCCTCTTCCCGAAAAGTGCCTGCTAGGTGTATACGTGATTTGAATATTTTCAAAAGTTTTATTATCCCACCAGTCAAACTCTTCTATTTTTTCAGGAGCGATGCCCCAAGCCACCAAATGCCTTTTTACCCCTAAGGCCACATAAAAATGACTGGTTTTATGTTTGAGTTTTTCTATGCTTGCTAAGTCTAAGTGATCATAATGATCATGGCTCAGGAGCAGCAAATCTATTTGAGGAAATTGGTCAATAAAATTTAGAGAGCCCTCTGAAAATCTTTTAGTGGTAAAAGGGGCAATCGGTGAGGCATTGTCTCCCAACATGGGGTCTATTAAAAGGGTTTTGCCGTTCAATCTCATCAGAACCACAGAATGCCCGTACCATATCAATTTAGCTCTATCAGCTTCGGCTGTGAATTGGCCTTTATCAAAACTTTCGATAGGAATTGGAGAACTTGGCATTCTGTGTTCTCTATCAAAAATCTGTTTATGCAGAAGTTGAGGAACATCTTTGAATTCGATGCTCATAGAGGTTTCTTCTAAATTCTGAAATTTACCATCTTGCCAATGCGGCGAGTTTTTATATTTTTCTAGTTCTATCTTGGTTATTTTACCACCGAATTGCTTGAGCATTTTTTACTATTTTAAATTAGGATGATTGGATTGACTTTATGCAAGACTCAATGGCATTTCCCGCAATCGTTTTTTGGTTAATCTGTACACTGCATTGGCTACACATGCCCCAATAGGGCCAAGAGGTGGTTCGCCTACTGCACCCGGCTTATCGTCGTTTTGTAAGATTTCAATGTCAATTTCTCTTGGGGAGTGCTTCATTAAGGCCATTCTGTAAGGACCGTAAATAATTGGTTTAAGCACGCCATCTTCTACATACATACGCTCATGCATGGCAGCACTAATGCCCATAATGATAGACCCCTCGCATTGGGCTTTTATCTGATCGGGGTTTACAGCTAAACCGGGGTCAATAACGCAGGTTACCTTATGCACTTTGATTTCTCCATTTTCTATCGACACTTCGGCAACCTGCGCTACGGGCGTTCTTGCATCTGTAGAAGCGGCAAAGCCCATTGCCCTACCATTTTTTACCTCATTCACATAGTTGGCTTTTTCTGCTGCGGTTTCAATTACTTTTTTGAGTCTATTTCCAGCCTTGTCATCTTGGATATGTGCTAGCCTAAATTCTACCGGGTTCTTACCTGCTTTCTCTGCCAACTCATCCATAAAACTTTCAATAGCAAAAGTATTAGCTAAAAGACCTAGCGAACGCCACCAACTAGTAGCAAAGGGCAGTTTTACCCGCCAAGAAACCGCTCTATAGTTAGGAATGCTTCTGTACTGAATCATGCCGCCTCTCCAAGCGCCCACGTCTGAACCGATTACAGGCTCAACAATAGAAGGGAACAAGGCAGAGCCGTACATCACATCCCCGCTAGACACATTGTGCTCCAATGCTTCTATTAAACCATTACCATTGAGTTTGGCCTTCATTACATGGTGGGTAGGTGGTCTAAAGGTATCGTTTTGAAACTCCTCTTGCCTGTTGAAAAAGCATTTTACAGGCTGACCAACTGCCTTAGATAGCACTGCTGCTTGCATGGCATTGGGTGTGTGTAATCTTCTTCCAAAACCGCCACCTAAAAAGGTAGGTACTATGTTTACCTGCTCAGGCTCTAAGCCTATTTTCTCAGCGACTTCTTTGCGGGTGATGTTTACCACTTGGGTGGAAATCATAACCGTAGCTTTGTCCTTTTCTACAAAAGCCACTGCTCCATTTGGTTCTAGTTGTGCATGGGCACCTAAAGGACTTTTATATTCCGACTGTATTATCTCCTGACCTTCGTTCTCTAGAATGGAATCTGCCTTGCCTTCTTTTTGTATTACCATAGGATCGCCCTTGCCCACTTCTACCATGGCCTCAATATCTTTGGTCTGCCATACTTTTTCGGTTTGCCAATTGACTTTAATGGCATTTTTGGCATTTTCTGCCTCGGTATAAGATTTGGCTACTACTCCCACAAAATCTTTTTCTTTGACCACTTTTACTACGCCGGGCATTTGCTCTGCTTCAGTAGTGTCAGCATTTATAAATTTAGCACCGATTTTAGAAGGCCTCACAGCTGCACCAAAAAGCATATTGGGCATTTCTGCATCCATACCGTACATAGATGCGCCCATTACTTTATCTTCTAAATCGACCCTACTTACAGGTTTGCCAATAAATTTGTAGTTTTTGAGAGGCTTTAGAGCGGGGGTTTCAGGTATTTCCCACTTTTTTGTCTTGCTGGCAATTTCGCCATAGGTAATAGATTTTTGTCCGTTAGAGATGACTCCCTGAGCAATGTTGAGCGATGCTGCATCCGAACCCAATTCATTAGCAGCTGCATTCTTGAGCATTTCGCGCATGGTGGCGGCCAACTCGCGCAAAGGTACCCATAAGCCTGAGATAGAAGTGCTGCCGCCTGTGCTCATAGCATCTATATTCCCAGAATCGCTTTGGGCGTGTACCACGCGCATTTGTGCTATGTCTACCTCCAATTCATCTGCAGCAATTTGTGCTAGGCCCGTAAATGTACCCTGCCCCATTTCAACTTTGGGGCAGTGAAAGGTTATGCTATTGTCTTTAAGAATCTCAAACCAAATGAGTGGCGTACCGGTATTGCCCGAATAGGCTACTTCGGCATTTTCTATGGCATGGTATAAGTTTCTTCTTAAAGCGTTTCTACCGAAATAGACGGCTCCCAACAGTACGCCTGTGCCTCCAAAAAGCGAGCGTACAATAAATTTCCTTCTTGATTTATTTTCGATTGGTTTCTCCATTTTCGTAAATATTAGACTTTATTTTCTTCTGATGGATGAATTTCCCCAGCACTTAATTCAGCCGCTCTCTTTATGGCCTTTCTCATTCGGTAATAAGTACCGCAACGGCATACATTGACAATATTCCTATCGATGTCTTCATCAGTGGGATTAGGGTTTTTGGCCAGCAAAGCTGCTGTGGCCATCATAAAACCGGGTTGGCAATAACCGCACTGAGGTACTACTTCTTCTATCCAGGCTTGTTGCACAGGGTGGGGGTTTTCCTTGGTTCCGAGACCTTCAATGGTGATCACTTCTTTGTTTTCGGCAAATCTTACAGGAATTGAGCAAGATCTGAGTGCATTGCCATCTATGTGAACGGTGCAGGCACCACAGGCGGCTTTACCACAACCGAACTTGGTGCCCTTTAAGTTGAGTATGTCTCTGATTACCCAAAGTAGAGGTGTATTTTCCGCCACATCTACCGTTTGCATTTCGCCATTTATCTTGAATGATATTTCCATGCTTTGTGGTTTTTAATTTCTTTATCTTTAAAGCTTTGTTTGCTAAGATGTTGGCCTTGAACCTTGATTTATTAGAAAAAAGTAAATTTAGTGAGCAATCACTTACAAATCAAGATTAATTACAATATGTAGCTTTATTTTGATAAAACCTAATGGGCAATGCAGATAGAAAAGAACGACCTATTTGCCAAAACAGGTCGCTATTAAAAATACATATTTATCGGATGCAGATTTATTTTCGCTGCATCCTTATGGCCAAATATGGCTTATTGGGCAATTGTAAGGAAACATTTCCCTGAAAATCACCGGCGTTTTCTATGGTCATGTTCCAAGTGTCTATGATATCTACTTGATAGGTGCTATTGTCTGGTAAATCGTAGCTGTAATCTTGCATATTGGCTTTACCCAAGTAGTGCAGTACGTAGCCCTCTCCTTCGGCAATGTAGTCTTCACCGGCTTTACCTTGCAAGCCTTTGCCGTAATTCTTTACAATTTCTTTTAAAAAGGCGATGCGGTCAGGGGCTTCTCCATAAAGCTGACCGCCTTTTGCCCACCACAATACATTGTTAGGATGTTGAAAGGTCTCCCCATGGCTCACATAACCGCCTCTAGCCGTTCCTACCCAAAACCTAAATATCAACTCTTCGGCAGAGAGGTTGCCCCATTTGTAAGGAATGTTGCCTTCATAACCGACCTCATCGGCTACTATGGGCTTGTTGTATTGTTGTTTCCAGTCTATGAGTGGGTCTAGATCCTGTACTTGAATGCTCGCGTGTGTGATCCAAGGTTGGGTAAAATCAAAAAAACCTCCATTGGCATTGTGTATAGAATTAAGGTGTCCATAAGGATCTTGCTCAGCGACATAGCGGCCGAGTTCATTCCATTCTGCATCGTCTAGATTCTCAACCAATTGGTACTCATTGGCCATAGACCACCAAACATTTCTGTAAGCTGCTAAGCGAGCTACTAGGTACTGTATGTATTTTTTGTTGGCTTCCATACCCATGCTACTAAAGCCCCAATAATCATAAGGATGAAAGAGAATTACGTCGGCTTCTATTCCCAATTCCATTAATTGCTCTATTCGTTTTTCTAGGTCTTGGAAATACTCGTAATTAACTTCATTGAAATCGAAATTACCGGGAGTATTTCCCTCAAAAGGAAATTCCTGAGGCATATTTTGAACATATGGGTAGTTTTTGGGAAATACCAACATCCTCACTTTATTAAATTCGTTTTCCCTTAAAGTTTGTACGGTTTCGTCCTCTAAGTCATCGCCCTGCCAAAACCAAGCGTATAAAGTAGTTCCAAACGGAAAATAATTTTCTCCTTCTTTGTATTGAAAGTGGTAGGTATCATGCACTTGAACCATGCCTTTGTTGTTTTCAGAAGGTGCTGTACAATTTAAGGCACCTACTATCCCGTCAATGCTGTCTAACTCACTTGCCAATTGGTATTCCCATATTCCGAAAGAAGTAGGCATGAACCTAAGTTTATAAACACCATCTCCGTCATAAAAACCGTTAACGACCTTTCTTTCCCCATTTTGTGTAAAAATACCTCTAAGTGGTGGGGTCGAATAGGGATCCTCTAACTCTTCTGCCTCAAAGCTTAATTCAAATAAACCCCATTTTTCTACATTGGTATAATCGGGCAATACTTCGCCTTCAGAGTTTATTGTGGCATCTTGACAGGCTATGCAGCCAATAAGAAGTATGAAAAAATAGCTTAATTTGTTCATCAAAAAATGGATTTTGGTTTTATTGAAAAAATCTTTCGTGTAAGAATAGAGCAAGAAATGGGCAAGAATTGTAAAAAAAAAATATTAATGGCTTTATGTTGTAACTACTCAGGTACGAAATAAATAACCTCGAAGAGGTGCTACTATAATAACATGTGTCATAAGTGTATTAATAAAACTCCGAAGGAGTGATACAGTCTGAAAGATTCGGTCTGGAAAATCCAGTTCGGATGATCTAGTCTGTACGTTATTAAATCAAGGGGGACTCTTTAAAAGTGGGCATGAAAGGTATTTTATAATTTCATCCCTCCGGGATTTTACCTGAGTAGTTACTTTATGTTTAAATAATATCGTATTTGCCTTTATTCTAACTTCTACTTAGAAGATACAATTAATAAAAATGCTATAAAGTATTGATTATAAATGCTTTAATATTATTTTATGTAGCTTTACTTTAAGTTATGATTAATAATTAAAATAGAGTTTGCATTTCATTCATATTTAATTTTTACCTTACAATAAATTTACATTTACAGCTTATAGTATGCATTTAATTAAAATATACCTCACTCTAATTTGTATAGGTCTATATGCCTGCAATACAGGTACTAAGGAGTCAGCCTCTGAGGAGTCAGCCTCTGAAGGAACGGCATCTTCAGAAAATCCGCAAAAAAAATGGTACAAGGGTAATTTACATACCCACTCTTATTGGAGCGATGGAGATGATTTCCCCGAAATGATCATGGATTGGTACAAGTCTCATGGCTATGATTTTATTGTACTCTCTGACCATAACACTTTGCAAGTGGGTGAGAAATGGAAGCTGATTCCTAAAGCGAATATATATCAAGAGGGTTTGCAGGAATATATCGATAAGTATGGGGAAGATTGGGTAGAGCATAAAAAAGACAGTGCGGGCAGTACACTCGTAAAACTAAAAACCTTAGAAGAATACCGGCCATTGTTCGAAGAAGAAGGCAAGTTCTTGATCATACAATCTGAAGAAGTAACCGATGGATTTGAGGGCAAGCCCATACACATGAACGTAACCAACATACAAACGCTGATCGAGCCGCAAGGTGGCAATTCTGTGGCCGAGGTGATGCAAAACAACATAGATCAGGTTCTACAACAGCGAGAAAGCACAGGCGTGCCCATGTTTCCGCATATTAACCATCCTAATTTTGGTTGGGCCATTACCCCAGAAGATATGATGCAACTCACTGGTGAACGCTTTTTTGAAGTGTACAACGGACACCCCGCAGTGCATAATTATGGCGACTCTCTCCGCCCCAACATGGATGTGCTATGGGATAAAGTGCAGTTGTCTTACCTACTTGCAGGCAAGCCCTTGCTTTATGGCTTGGCCACTGACGATGCCCATAATTACCATGTTTTTGATGATGAGCATAGCAATACAGGCCGCGGTTGGGTAATGGTACATGCTGAGGAACTAACACCCAATGCCATGGTAGAAGCCATGGAAAGGGGAGATTTTTATGCAAGTACCGGTGTGGAGTTATCCGATGTTACTTTTGATGGAGAAGCTTTATCGGTTAAGGTGGTGGCAGAAACAGATATAGATTATACCATACAATTTATTGGTGCAAAGTCTACCGATGAAAAAGGCGCTGAGTTATTAAAGGAAGTAAAAGACACAGAGGCCAGTTATATGCTCCAAGCAGATGATCTGTATGTAAGGGCTAAAATTATATCGACAAAAATTAAGGAGAATCCTTATAAGGTTGGAGATGTGGAAATGGCTTGGGTGCAGCCGGTTAAGCAGTAGTCAATCTTCCTTGTCTCCTTGCAATTTGTCAATAATGGGTTGGTACTTGTCGTCGAACTTTCGATTTAACCATTCGTCGATTACGTCTTTTCTAAAACGCCACTCTTTGCCTAATTTTATGGCCGGTATGTCCCCTTTTTGAGCCCAAGTGTAAATGGTCTGTGGTTTCATTTTGAGGTATTTGGCTACCTCCTCTATGGTCATGATATTGTCCATCAGTCTGGATCTTGGTTTATATTTAAGCTGTCCCCATTTATCTGAACAGAGTCTATCTCTACTTTGGGAGACTCGGTAATCTCATTTTTTGACGTCTGTTGTTGGGAAACACCAAGTAGGTTACCTATTGAACCAAACACTGTACTATA
The DNA here is from genome assembly GCA_937129345.1 of uncultured Thalassovita sp. Taxonomy (GTDB): domain Bacteria; phylum Bacteroidota; class Bacteroidia; order Cytophagales; family Flammeovirgaceae; genus Chondrinema. The sequence continues at coordinate 9,800 of CAKZMZ010000309.1, forward strand.
GAAATTACCCCTTGTCTCTGTCCTGAAAATTTGGAATGGGATGTTTTTAGAGCCTATAAATGGACGCATGTTCCAAGATAATTGTATTCCGACAAAAGCGAAAATTACTACCCAAATTTTAAAGACTAGCAAGCCTGATTTGGGGTAGATATTTTGGCCTTCAAAAATCGTAGTCAGCGCGTCAAGTACTACTTTCATCCCAAATATTCCTGAAAATGCGAAAACAAAAACATGGAGTAATTGCAAGAAATGGTAGTTATCTCCCGATAGTTGAAAGAAAAGCACGATAGGTGCAAAGGCCAACATGGTAACCGACAGCATTATAAAGCCTGCTAATAAAATGGTAATCAATTGCCCAATTTTGATGCGCGAACCTAAAATGAGTTGTACAATATAAAAGGAAGGAAAGCAAATGATTAAGGTAAGCATGATCAAAAGCCATAGTTTTAAACCTGTAGAAAGGGCTTGCAAGGCACCGTTGTAACTGCCCATAATCACACCGTAAAAAAACGTAAATGCAAAGATCAGTGCGATTTGGGCAAGGATGACGCTTAACTTATAACCGTCTTCGTGGAGTTTACCTAAAAATGATGCTCGATCTTGTAATACCTCAAAGGCTAGTTTAAAATCTATTGCTTTCATTATTGTAAATTATGTTGTTCATCCAAATATATACATATTTTATTGTTTATTACTGTTTAATATAGTTTATTATTGTTTTAACTCTTTTTATAGACTAAAATCAACTCAATTACTTTATTCTTTCCTTTGTTCAAAAAAAAACAGGAACCATAGGCCCCTGTCTTTATTAGGTAATTTGTACTAATGTGCTACTACAAATTGAATACTGATTGAAAGTACTGAGATATTAGCGTTAATCTCGGTTAGTGTTGAAAGAAGTATTTAGTTAACATGTGATTGCAATCGAATTTGGTTTAATTGTTGATCAAGCAGGTACAGCGTAATATTGGTTGGGCACAGAAAATTTGAAGGAAACCGAGCCGGGTTCATTTTCTAAACTTATCTCTCCTTCTAACATTTCTAGAATGGTCCTCACCAAGTACAGTCCCAATCCTTGGTGGTGCCCTTGTTTGTCTCCTTTGTAAAACATTTCGAATATTTGCCCCACGATACACTCCGGTATCTCGGGGCCATTGTTGCTTATTTCAGCGTTAAGGTTGCCGTTGTGATCAGTAAAAACAGCAATTTTGATCTCGTAGCCCTCTTGCCCTTTAAAAGCCTCTACGGCATTGCTTATTAAGTGGCTAAATACCAGTTTTATTAAAAAGTGCTGATTGTAAAAAGGAATGTCAGCCTTGTTTTCTATCCTAAAGAATATAGCGCTGATATCAGATTTTTGGTGTAAGGTATTGAGTACATCAAAAATGATTTGGTCTAAATCTATCTCATAAACGGCCCCTTTTAGTCCTGCATTGATGTTTACGATTTCTATTAGTCGGTTGATCAAGTGATCTAGTTTATCGGTTAATTGGCCAAAAGACTCAAAATACTTTTTTAAGGTTAGCATGTCTTTTTCCATTTCAGCTAGCTTAACCATACCTTTCATAGATTTTACCGGACCTTGTATATTATGCGATACCTTATAGACAAAATTTTGGAACTCGAGGTCTTTCTTTAGAAATTTATCTTCGAAGTTGTCATTAGTCATGGGCACAAACCAACCTTTAAATGGATTTTTGGCAGCATTTTCATTTTTTTGTATGCTGCAAATGGCATTATGCTTTTCGCCAAAGATACTGTTTCTTAGTCTGCAAATAAATGAGGTAAAGCCATGTTCTTTCAATTCATTTTCTATGGACTGAAGAGAGGTTTCAGGTTCGATGTGATTGAAGATAGAAGTATCTTTCAATGACAGTAGCATCTCCCCTGAAACAGATTTTATGTTGTAATGCCAATCTAGATTAAATTGCTGTTGCATGGCTATTTTGTATCAAATTCTTATTCCTGTAATGTTCTGTTGTATTTGTCTATCCACCATAGGGCATCTTCTAAACTGTTAAAATACCTAGACTCAAAGCCGGTTTCAGCATCGAGCGTGCCCATAATATCTTCTATGCTCATTTGCCCAAATATATTTTCGGCTACTACAATGGCCATGTTCTTTATACCGGCCTTTATTAAAGTTGGAAACCACTCTTGGTTTACCCATTGCTGATCTTCTTCTGATATGGCACCCAATTTGGCCGTATTGGCTACCCAGTTTGGTACTTGGTTGGCCTTTACAAAATCTCTTGCAGTGCTGAGTGCAAATTTTAGTTCTTCGGAAGTTGGATTTTCATACCAGTGTAAAACGATAGAATTATTCTCCTTCAATTGCTCAATTGTAATGTAGTCTTTGTCTAGAATTCTCATTTTGTAGATGAATTAATCTGTTTTTTCGATTATTTATTAGCGTTGTTGTTACTTAGGTCTTTGATTTTTTCCATAAGCTCAGCTTCTCTAAGTTTTGCCTTTTTCATAAACTTTTCCATCATTTTGGTTTGGGCCTGTATGCTGTGGTCCGCCCTTGCCTTCTCTTTTTCGCGTATTTTTTCTATTTCTTTGTTCCTTTCTTTAAGCATCTCTTGAGTAGTGGTGAGCTCTTCTAAATTTTGTTTCAACTTTTCTTCACTGGCCTGTAGCTCCTCGTTTTTCATTTTCATTTCTTCCTGCAACTGCCTTTGTGTCGAAATATCCCTGGCAATTATGCCTACGCCAATAATTTCACTGCCTGACAAAATAGGGAACATGGTTCTTTCAAAAAAAGCATCTATGCCCTTGAACTGATACTGCTTTTCAACAGTAGTGGTCTCTCCTGCTAATGCTTTATCAACCCGGAGTTTCGTGTCATCTCTATCTTCTTTGTTAATTACTTGATAGATAGACATCCCATTTTGGATTTCTACCCCGTGTTCTAAGTAGTAATCCTTCACCCCCTTGTTTACCTGAACAATTCTTGCCTTGGTGTCCAAGATGAAAATTTTATCGTCAGAGCTATTGATGAAAGATTCCATTCTGCCCTTTTCTTCTTCAATCAAAGCCTTTTGCGCATTTTGCAGGTGTATGCCCCAAACATTGGTGGCCAGATCAGATAAGGATTTCACAAAATCAATGTCTTCGTTTTGCCATTTGCGTTGGCCGCCAATGTGCTCACAGCAAAAAACGCCTAACAACTCACCTTCATAGAAA
>CAKZMZ010000310.1 GCA_937129345.1 uncultured Thalassovita sp.
TTTTTAACCCAAAACCCCACGCAAAAAAGTGTGGAATTCCGTAAGGCTATTTTAGAGACATACAAAGTTGCGGATTTTACTCCTATGGTTGCCAGACCTCTAGTTACTCTTTCAATTGCATCTTAAAAGTCAAAATAATTATTTTTTGCATGACACTTGGTTTCTATGATACATTTCGACCATGTATACAAAAACACCCCTCATGCTACGAAAAACCCTTATAAAATTATGTTCATGATTCATTCCGTAACTTCAATGAAATTCTGCCACTGACTAAACTTTCACAAAGTCCCGCTAGGAGTGGTAAACAAAGAACAATCTTTGGCACTATCGAAGCAAAAACCGTTACCGGTATTCTGCCACTGGCAAGAAAGATTACCTAATAATTATGGTAATATCAACAAAGACCAAAGAAGCTAAAAAACGGTATTATGCGCAGAAATCATATGTTGGTAGGTAGGCGTCATTCACTTCCAACATGCTTGCATACAATGTATTTTGCCCCATGTGGTTCTATACTTATAGTTTTAATATCATCATAAGAAATTGGATCGGCTGTCCAAATGTCATAAAACTCATTGAAATCTTTAAAATCATATTTATCCTTTAAGTTCTCATTTAAATCAATTATACTTTCATTATCGTTTGTATTAAATACAGCCAAATATGTTTCGGTACTATCTATAGAAGTTGCTCTCCAAACTATAATCCCTTCCTGATTATAAATTTCTTTGTTATTTGTGCTATGCTGATTAATTTCAATAACTTTTTTATTTGTTAGTAGACTTAAGGTAAAATCATCCAGCCGCGTTAAATCCATTCCCAACATTAAAGGAGAACGAAATACCGACCAAAGAGTCATTAAAGTGTATTGTTCATCAATTGTAAATAGTGTTTTTCTTTCACCAATTCCATGCTCAGCCCTTATATTGATAATTCCTAAGGGTATCATGTCGCAGTCAGCCCAGCTACCCGGCCCTGTATACATTTGCCAGTTTCTGCACCTCGAGAACATGTCTTTTAAATCGGACCATTCGTCCCAAAAATCACCTGAAATTCGGAACATATCCGCATATTGGTTCACTGTACCCCTGTCCATAATACTTATCCCTCCACCAGGAGAAAGGCTCAGGGTCATAGGCCGTCCAGTATTTTCCAATGCTTTTCTGAAAAGAATAAACTCTTCCAAATGCTGAGATTTTGGATACCGGGCCATATCATCAGACTTGATAAAATCTACTCCCCACTCAGCATACAAGTCTAAAAGGGACTGATAATATTGCATTGCCCCTGGATGGTTGGTTTTCAAAGAGTACATACCACTGTAAAACACACAACGATCTTGATAGCTAAAAACATCTTGGGCAGTGAAATTTGAGCCTTTGATAGGAGTGTTTTGTTCAACGGCCTGAATTGGTATTCCCCTCATAACATGAATCCCGAATTTTAAGCCCTTGCTATGCACATAGTCGGCCAGAGGTTTAAATCCATTTTTACATGATGGAAACCGATTTGGAGCAGGGATTAATCTTCCATACCCATCAATAATTTGGTGTGGATGAGCATTATTTCGCTGATGATATTGATGTTCAACAGCAGTTGCATTTGGAGCATACCAACCTAAATCAACAACAATGTACTCATATCCAAATGGTTTTAAATGCTCGGCCATATAATCGGCCATTGCTTTTACTTCGTCTTCTGTTACATCGGTTCCAAACACATCCCAACTGTTCCAACCCATTGGCGGTGTTTTTGCAGTTTTATTAACTTTAAATTTGTCATAGTTAATATCTTCCTTTGTCGATTGCTGATTACAGCCTAAAAGCATTAATCCAAAAATAATAATTATGTAATTTTTCATATTTCTTATTTCAATTATTGTTGAACTGTTTTAAACTTTTTTAAAAAAGAAAAGACTGTTTACTACTATACATATAAGCTTTTAAGTGATGTCGGATACTTAGATCCGACATTTGAAAGCACTGAAAATATAGCCCTTATCTGTCGGTTTGACGAGATGCATAGTAGTTAAAGTGAGTTTCTCGATGTTACCTCAACGAAATTGTTCTGTGGCAGCTCTTTTTGTTTTAATACATGGCCTACCAGAGATTTTATAAGGTTTTCCCCATACCAATCCATAGAAGTAATGCCGTTGCGCAAATATTCTAAATAATCTTTCTCAAAAAGAGATACAAGGCCGACGTCTTTTTTTAGTTCATACTTTTTCGCTCTAAGTATCTCTAGAAAGTTGAAGATAGAATCTTCATCTATAACAAAGTATGCACTGTTACGATTTATAGTAGTAAGCTCATCTAAAACTTGGCCTTTTAAACCTATTTGGTCGCAAAAATTGAAAAATCCCTTTATAATTTCAGAGGAGAAATATTCTTTTTCAGGCAGCACCAGAAAGAGTTCTCGGTAATTTATCAAAAGGTGTGTGAGCTTGCTTAAGCTATCTGAAAAATTTTCGTGAGGTTTAAGCAAGAGACCATTGGCAGTTTTGGACTCTTCCGTATCGTCTTGGAGAAACGCGACTTTTTTAGCTAGCATTTTCTTTTTAAATAGACCGTATAATTCGCTTCTGCTCAATAGCTGTGGTTCTACCAGAAAAAAATGGTAATTCCCAGATTCTTTTTCTAGGATTTCTTTCATCTTGGTTAGGCTATTGTGGTTTTGTGCAAAGTCTATTTCCATGCTGTGTTGCTCTAACTCTTTGGCTAGCTTTCTAAAGAGCGCTTGGTTGGCAGTAGTATGTTTGCCGGTAATGAGCAGGACCCTTTTACTTTTGTTTTTAGAGAGACTTTGCGTTACAAAATAACCCTTTCTGTAAACCGAAGTGATGATTCCCCTTGAGTAAAGCTCTTTGTAAGCCCTACCAACAGTATCTCGGGAGATATCGAACTCAATACTAGAGTTTACGATCGATGGTAATTTTTCACCCTCCCTGATTTCTCCGTTGTGGATTCCGTTAAGGATGTAATTTACAAATTGTTGGTACTTAGGCAATTTAGAACTTTGAAAGTGTGCTGTGTTAAATGCATTCATTTTCATACGAGTTAGTTAATACATTGTGAAATTAGATCAACATCACTCGTATGTGTTAGGACTTATTTTGCAATTACTGGTAAAAATCTTACATATTACTAGTGTTTTTTCACTACATCGTTGGCAAAGTCTTTTGGCGACCTATTAAACTGCTTTTTAAAGCACCTAGAAAAATACGAAGGATCTCTAAAGCCTACTTCAAAAGCGACTTCGGCAATGTTTTTATCATTGCCTTCTCTTAAAATACTCGCTGCTTTGTTTAGTCGCGTAAATTTGATAAACTCATTGGGAGAAATATTTAAAGCGCCCCTTATTTTTCTGTACAACTGTGTACTGGTCATGTTAAATGCGTCCGCCAAATATTCTACAGATAGTTGTGCATCGCCAATGTGCTCGTAAATAGTGTCAGATACCTCCTGCAGAAAGGCATCGTCATAAATGGGCTTCTCCTTTAAATCCTTTTTGCCACCATAAGCTTTTTTCAATTTTGAGCGGCTGCTAATAATATTTTCTACCCGCTGCTTTAAGAGCGCTATATTAAAAGGCTTAGTAATGTAATCGTCTGCACCTATTTCAAGGCCTTTTAATTTATGCTTGGTTTCTGTAAGGGCCGTTATAAAAATGATAGGAATGTGATTGGTTCTTGGATCGCTCTTCAGTTTTTTGCACAAGGCATGTCCATCGGTTTCGGGCATCATAATATCTGAGATAATCAAATCGGGAATATTTCTTACGGCCTTTTCATAGCCTTCTTCTCCATTTTCTGCTCGGTAAATTTTGTATTTGTTCCCCAATTCTATGTACAGATAGTCCAGTATGTCGGTATTATCATCTATGATGAGCACTTGATCGTAATTCTCATAATTGAGCAGCCCATCGGTATCGGATGAGTTAGTATCCACAAACTCCAAATTGAGTTCTCTGTCGGGGCTTTCTGTGTAGCTTTCTTCAATAATTTCTTCAAAGGAATCTTGATCAAGAGGGATTTCTACAGAAAACAGGCTCCCCTTACCCAAGGTAGATTCTACCGAAATTTTTCCCTTGTGTAAATTAACTAGTTGTTTTGTGAGAGAAAGCCCAATGCCCGAACCAAAATCTTTGCGCTCAGGCAGTTGGTCACCCTGATAAAAACTTGAAAAAATAAGTTCTAAATCTTTTTTGGCAATGCCCGACCCACTGTCTCGCACAGAGAAAAGTAGCTTATTGGCATAGCCTTTCTTTTCTTTCATCGGGATCAGGTTGAGTACCACATTGATTTCGCCGCCATCTTTTGTGAATTTAAAAGCGTTGGATAACAGATTGTACGCAATCTTTTCCACTTTATCCTTATCGAAATACCCGCGCAAATTATGGAAGTTGCATTCAAAAGTATATTCGATGCGGTGCGACTCTGACATGAATTCGAAAGAACTGTAAATATCGCGAATGTGCTCTATGATGTTCCCTTTTGTTATTTGGAGTTGCATGTAGCCAAATTCAATTTTGGCAGTATCTAGTAATTGGTTAATGAGCCTTAAAAGCACCTTGGCGTTTTTATGCATTAAATTGTACTTGTACTGCAATTTCTCAGGATTTTTTGGGTCTTGCATCAGGCTTTCTAAAGGACCTAGCAATAAAGTGATCGGCGTTCTAAACTCATGAGAAACATTAGTAAAGAAACTCGATTTCAATTCGTTGAGCTCTTTTATTTTATTGCTTTCAATTTCTTTGATCCTCAAATTGCTGCGCAAACGCTCATTGGCCAAACTTTTCTCTCTAAACAAGTAAATGAGCAAACCCACCACCAAAGTGTAGAACATGTAAGCCCAAATGGTCTGCCACCAAGAGGGTGTAATTTCCACCTTCAATACCTCAGAAATATTGCTTTCTGTAGGAATTCTAGAGGGACTTACCAACAGCTGATAACTGCCTGGGTCTAGGTTGGTAAAAGTTACGCTTTTGCTGCCTTCCATCTTGATCCAATCTTGGTTGTAGCCCGATAGTTTATACCAAAAGGTAGGCTGCTTTTTATAGTTAAAGGCTGCAGATGCCAAGGACACCGTAAAATCACTTAATGCCCTGGGCAAGGTTACTTCATGAATAACACCATGCCTATCTTTCGCTACTTGTAAAACGCTTTGGTCGTCTTCTAGCAAATGTATGTTAGACACACGTACGCGTTGGATATCTTCCTCTAAATCGAAAGTAGAAGGATCTAGGCTGTTAAAACCATCGAACCCCCCAAAATATATGATACCCTCCTCGTCTTTATAACTAGCACCTTTAATAAAGCTATCGCCTTGTAGTCCATCATCTGTTGTATAATTAAATAGGTTTTGGGATGTAGGATCATACATAGAAATACCTTTATTAGAGCTAAACCAAATCCTACCGTAATTATCTTCTTGTATGGCTTTTACAAAACTACTCGCTAAAGGGATGTCTGTTTCTATAGGTTTGAGCTTTTTTGAAGCGCGGTCAAAGAACATAAGGCCTGAGCCAAAAGTGGCTACCCAAATGGTTTCTTTAGAATCTACTAATATATCTCTCACACTAACATGGTGTTCTTTGTTATCTACCTCAAATCTTGTGAGGCTTTGTCTGATCGCATTGTATCTGTAAACCCCATTTTCAGCGCCGAAAAGCATGTCTCCGTTAACATCTTGCATAAAGGCTGCAACTTGTACTTTTAATTCGGGGAATTGATCTGCCAATTCTTTCATATTGAGGTCTTGGTCTAGGTATATTACTCCTAAACCATGGCCTAAATAAAATTGATGATCATCAGTCTCGAAAATATCGATGATAGTGGTTTTTATTTTAGGCTTAGCAGTTAGTTGTTGTTTTTCTTTTGCAATATAGCTAATGCCATTTCTACGGGTGCCAATCCAAAAATTACCTGCTTTATCCTCGTAAAAGATTGCCACTTTTTTGTTGAGAATACCTAAACTATCAAGCTGTGTATCACTGTAATGCTGTATTTTACCATGATCAAAAAGGCTCAATTCACCCCCATTGGCAATCCATATTTTACCGTCTCTTGATCCTGAAAAATAAGGCACATTGGTTCCTTTGTAAGGATTGGTATTGCCATCAATCAACATATACTCTTTAAATTTATGTCTATCTCTTTTGAACACATTCGCACCGGAAGCAAAAGTACCTACCCAGATATTGTTCTTACTATCGCACAATAAGGCTTTAATGCCATTGCCTAGAATGGTTTGGTTTTTTCCTCGTTCCTTAAAATCAATCAGTTCGCCATTGGCTAAGTTGTAACGGTATAGTCCTATAATATCAGTGCCAATCCATAAGTACCCATCTTGATCAAATAGCAAATCGTCTATGGAATTGGTCTCCAAAGAGGCCATCAGTTCTGTTTGATAATGAAAGGAGCTTTCATTGGGTTTTAAGCAGTAAATACCCTGCTCAGTAACCAACCACAAAGTATCTTTATGCAGATGAATTTTTTTTATTCCTTGACCCACTGCATACTTTTTAGCAATTGAATAATAGTCCTTGCCCCCATTGTACGAGAGTTGGTAAACGTTGCCTTCTTCAGTACCTAACCAAACCTTACCCCTCTGATTGGATTGGACCACCTTGATTTTTTCTCGAGTAGCGATTTCTTTCATAAATTCCCAAAAGAAGACATGCTTTTCTCTGTCGAGTAAGGCAATATTATTTTCTTCATAAAGCACAATGAGGTTGCCATGGCCGTCATCGGTTATTCCAGTTACATTTTTTCCTTTTAGACTGTAAGCATCTCGGTCTGTATACTGTTCAAAAGCATCTTCCTGCCTATTAAATTTACTTAGGCCGCCCCTACTGGCACCTACCCAAAGTGTGCTATCTGTTGCTTCAATTACATCGTTGATTTGATAAAAATCGGCTTGTGCGTTGATTTCGCTGCGGTAAACTTTAAATGTAGTACCATCAAAGCGGTTAAGTCCGTCGCTGGTGGCCATCCAAATATCACCTAGATAATCTTCTATAATGTGCCCTACCTTGTGATGCGAAAGCCCGTCGGAGGTATTCAGATTGACAAATTTTATCTTTTCTTGGGCCAATGATACTTGACCAAGCAGTAGCAACAAAAATAGTATTTGGCATTTTTTATTCATCATGATGAAAATACAAACATATTAATAATTTATTGACCTGTTCTGGCAGAATTTATTCTTGAATTTTGCCCAATGCTCGAAACTTGTATGGTATGCATTTGAGCGTGATCCCTTCCGAAACAAATGGATTGTTTTTTATGTAGTTGATGATAAAGATGATTTCTTGTTCGCCATCGCCGTTTAAATCTTCTACCAAAGGAGTTGAACCTATGTTGATCCCTTTTTGCGTGGCTATGGTCTCGTGGTTTGCTGGCAAAGCATTAAATACACTTAGTTTTACCTCATAGGTAAATTCAGGCAAACCAAGTTCAGGAGCATAGTTTGTGGGCACTTTGTTATTGATTGGATAAATGATCTGTGCTTCCTTTTTGCCTTTAGAAGAGAAAATAACAGGTGAAGCATATTGAATGCTACCAATGGAATCTAAGAAATAATATTTACCTGTGGCACCATTGATTAAAATCTGCACTGCAGATTCTATCGCCGGCCAAGTGCCCTTGCCAAAATTGACAAATACGTCCACTTCTCCGTTGTTGGTAAAGTCTTCTACACAGGGCATGGCGTGGGTTTCGTATTCACTGCCTACATTAACTTCCCATAGCAACTCAAAGGTGCAGCCCTCAAAAGCCAAGACTTTTCCTTCAAAAGCATTTACAATAATATCCTCTTCTCCGTCTTTGTTAAGGTCGGCCAAAACTGGTGGCGCTATAAATCCTTTTTGGTCTCCCTTAGCGATGGTGGTGTATTCTTGAATCTTCCCGTCCATGATATCGCTAAGGCTGGTAGCGTAAAAATTGCCAGAAATGGTTTCCCCTCCACTTCCAAAAAATACTCGTAAATCATCATCATATACCTGTATTATGGGCGACATGTAGGTTTCCTTTCCATCGGGCATGGGCGCTTTGGCCAATACTTTCCCGCTTTTTGCTGAGAATACCATTAAGTAACCCACCGGTCTCTGTGTTTCATGTGGGGCTGCTTTTACAAAACCTCCATAAGAAACCAACAAATCTTTGATGCCATCATTATCTTGGTCAGGTACAAGTGTAGGAGTAAAAAAATTTAAGATGGAAGTATCGTTCAAATAGTCAATCTCAGGTACGTGCGGTAGAAATTCCCAAATCACTTCACCCTTTTTCCCATCAATGGCGAGAAATTGAGCAGAACGCCCTCCGATAAACACATCGGCTGTTCCATCTGCTGTGATGTCTTGAAATATGGGCGAACCTACTACTTGGTTACGGCATGGGATTTTCCAGAGTATCTCACCGTTTTTACCGTTAAAGGCCAAAACGCCATTCTCAGAAAACTCCCACTCTTTCTTCCCTCCAGCACCCAATACAACATCTTTGGTACCATCGCCATTTAAGTCTACCGCTTTGGGAGAGCTATAAGTTCCCGCTTGTGGGATGTAGCTTTGCCACTCGTTATTTTGGCAGGCAAAAAACAAGAAAGGTATAATTATCCAAAGCCACCCAAGATTTATTTTAGTTAGAAGAAATTGCCGTACCATCTTTTTCAAAGATTATATATTCTTGATTAACTGAAAGCTCAGTGAGTGTTTGTGTATTACCAGAACCTGCCCAAGTAATCTGCAAAGTATCTATAGTTGTGGCGGTACCAAGGCCTAGGTGTTGTTTAAAGGAAGAGGCTCCAAAACTTCCTCCTGAATTCACTTTTCTGTAGATTGAGCGTAAATTTTTGCCCTCCTTTAATACAATCTTAAGTTGACTACCCACACCAAAAGAATTGCTTTGATTGCCTCTCAAGGTAATTTCCACATAGTTATTGCGCACAGGCATTTGGTTTTCTAGCAATATATTTTGATAAACATCTCCCTCATAAAAACCACCCATTACCATATAAATATCTTGGTCGCCATCATGGTCAAAATCAGCAAAAGCCGCCCCATGCCCTTTTTGGATGTGACCAAACCCATGTTGGGTAACTTCATTGAATTTTTCGCCATTGTAGGTAAACATTCGGTTGGGGATGACTGCCCTAAGGTCAGGATCACCATTGCCTACGTAAAAATCCAACCAACCATCACTATTGATATCTCCGAAGTTGCCACCCATCATGTAAAGAATTTTATTAAGGCCTACTTTTTCGCTTACATCTTTAAAACTGCCATTTTTTTGATTCTCATAAAGCGTACCCGTGGCTGCAAGATGTGTTTGTCCTTGTTGCTCCAGGGCAAAATCTTCGCTGATACTTTTGCCTTCGTAAAATGCATCGGTATGGAAACCAGAAACCAGTAAATCTTCCCAACCATCATTGTTGTAATCCCAAAACCAGCAGGTAAAGGTTTTGGCAAATTCTGCTATGCCTGCTGCTTTGGTAACATCTTCAAAAGCGGGTATCCCCCCTTTATTTAAACCCTTATTTTTAAATAGAATGTTGCGCCCATCTCTACTGCTTACAAAAAGATCAATCCACCCATCTCGGTTGTAATCTGCGGTACTTACACTTTTAACTATCAACTGAGCATTGCTCTGAAATGTCTCAAGGCTTAGTCCTGCTTGTTTGCTTACCTCTTTAAAAGTACCGTCTTTTTGGTTGAGATACAGTTCAGATGGATTGAACTTACCTGTTACGGCTGACTCGTTACCTATGTAAACATCCAACCAACCATCATTATTAAAATCTGCCCATGAGGCTGTTTGAGTTGGATAGGTGCTGTAAATATTCGCTGTTTTTGTAACATCTTTGAAAGAGGGAATTCCTTCTGGAGAAATGCCCACATGCTCAAGCAGCGTATTGGGCAAATGCCCGTAAGGCCCGAGCCAACCACCTCTTAAAATAAGAACATCGGGCAAACCATCATTATTAAAATCTGTCTGCATCATATTGATGTTGCCTTTGATGTTGCTTAGTCCTGCTTCTGCGCTTACGTCTTTCCAACCTTGGCCGTTCAAATTGAGAAATAGCTGTACATGCGTTTGCATGTCCCAAGAGGAAACCATTAAATCTATAAATCCATCTTGGTTAAAATCCTCGGCTATGACTCCTCCTGCTAGGCCATTTACATCCAAGCCATATTGCATAGCCACATCTTTTACCATGTCTTGCCCCTCATCTTTAAAAAGTGATGAAGTAATTAAATGCTCGGCAGGAACTTGCTCGGGATATGTTCCCAAAGTCATAAAGGCCAGGTTCAATAAATATTTAGACTCGTGGTCGTCGGTATTTTCAGACAGCAATGCTTTGTACAATTCAATCGCTTTGGATGAGCCTTCTTTTATTTGATGTACCGCATGCGGTGCAATAGGAATGATGCAAGAACCGTGGCCGTGGTTCATAATGCAGTTTTCTTGTTCTCCTAAGCGCAAATAACCCAAGGCTTTTTGTCGCTTTATTTCTTGCAAAAGATTTTCCCGAGAATTATCTGAATATAGTACGGCATCAGAATGAATGATTTGCTCCAAACTATCAAAAAGTTGTATGGCCCTTTTACTCTCACCTGCTTTTAAATACTCTTTTGCCATAGAAAACAAATGATCATGTTTGATTTCTGGGTTGAGGCGCATTTGATCTTCAAAATATCTTGCCCTAAGGGAGTTGTTGTAATTGTGGTTGGCTTCTTTTAGCTCATGGGCAAAATTTTGCAAATAGGTTTCATCGGCACTTTCATTAAAATCACTTTGTTTTTTAGAGCAAGCCGCACAACTAATTAATGCAAAGAAGAGCGAGCCAGTTATAAAACACCTCATTTAATTATAGCTTCAACAATCCTAAAAACACCGGCAGGAACAATTACTGATGATTGGGGCTCAATAGCTTCTCCACTTAGTACATCTACATAGCTCACTTGTTCTGCGATTTGGCAGCTTAATTTTACTGTTCTTTGCTCGGGATCTACCCAACCCGGATCGATTAGGAAAATCCTGTAGGTCTTATCGTCAGTCTTTAAAACTTGCATAAAAACATCGCCTTCAACACTGAATGCTAAATCTTTAGCTGCTTTTGCAAAAGAGGATTTGATCAATTCAGCGGCCTCGTATCCATTGAGTTTTTTCGAGTTTTCTTCCCAAATGTAGGTGCCGTCGGTGTGTATCCATTCTTTTACATGCGGGAAATCAGTTCTGTCGAAATGGGCGGGTACTATGGTGGCTAAACCGTAAGGAGTGGCAGGTACATTACTTCCAAATTGATATTTCTTATTGAACAATATCTTTTGTATCGCAAAATCTGGAGTAGGATACAAACCCCAATTGGTACCGCTAAACGGGATAACTGCATTTTCTAAGGCCTCATTAGGCTGCCATGTTTCTGGCGAATGACCATTGATGGCATCCCTGATCCAAGCTTCAGAAGGGGGATGTACAGCTATGCCCAATGGACTGATATTGGCCATTTCTGCTGCCTCAGGTTTCCATACAACGCCTTTGCCCAATAGTGTAAAAAATGGCTTAACCGATTCTTCGCCCATTCTTGTAAACTCGATTTTATCGTTGTTTTTCCAATAATATGGAAAGCGGAGGTTAAAATGATTTCCACCTAACAGCGTATGTGCCAGCATTAGCCTTAAAAAAGGATGCCCATGCTTGGGATATTCCCATTCGTGGTAGCGATTGAAAGAAAATAAATCCCGATGTACATTTACGATTTGTCCAGAAGTTCTGCCTGCTAAATACAGGCCTAATCGGCTCATAAGGTTGATTTCTGGCGTTCTACTGTTTGAGTCTTCGGTGGCGGCTTTTATAATTTCTTGGTTGCCAATCGGTAGTAACTTCTCTGCCAAATGCTCGTGCGCTGGGGTATTCATCCACCAAACGTTTTTGTTTTTGGTGGTGCAAAACTTACCTTGTTCTTTGCAAAGCTGCATCAAAGGTTTGTAAAAATGTTCCAAGTATTCGGGCAGTCTTTCAAAAGCCTCGTCTTCGGCTGTGTTGAAACCGAGTATGGCACTAGGGCCCGTCTCTAATATTTTTTCAGCTGTGTTGAGCGTGATAAAGGGCATTACAGAGTGCCCTATATTTAATTTGGTAGGGATGCCATTATTTTCTAAAAAGCGGACTTTTTCTAAGATTTCTTCAACCGAATTGGTGCCACGAATGGCATCGGTCTCCCACCTTCTAGGATGCCAAGGTTCACCTTGTGGATTTTTAGGTGGTTCATTTTCAATGACCTTTAAGCTTCGGTTTGTTTTTAAGTTGTTATAAGGGAACTCTGCTTGCCACCAAGACTGAAATTGTTCGTATTCTTTCAGTGCTTGCTCGTTGAGTGGTGCGCCTCCGGTTCCAACCAAGTAGTCAGCAGCATACTTTTCTGATTCGTTGGGCAGTGCCTCTGCTTGTTCAATAATTGATTGGATGCTTTTTGCAATAGTGGCTACTTTACCAGATCGCTCAAATTTTCCTATATCTGTTTGCCAGGTGTTTTCATTCCAGTTTAACACATAAATATTTTCATCTCCATTGGGTGAAGAACTCAAATATAGTTTACCATTAATATAAGCAATATCTGTAAAGCCAATGGTTGATTCGACTTCACCTATAATTTCTCCCGCTTGGTCAATCAATCTAAAAGTGCCACCTGCTAAGGAGAGAATCTCATTGCCTTTTATGGAAATTGCGAAATCTCCGCCTATCACTTGAGCTTCTGAAAAAAACTCGGTGTTCCTTAGGCTATCTACAATTTTGGTGAAAGGCACTTCTTCTGTAATCCAAAGGGCTTCGCCTGTAGCACTGCTTGCCATTACGGGCTGCTTGTTAAAGTAGGTATCTCCATAGATGATTTCCTTGCTGCCGTCTTCATCTAAATCTACTGCATCAACTGAAAAAGCATAAAAACTCCCTCTGGGGTTTTCCCAATTTACAAAGCGTTGCGGCACTTTAAG
>CAKZMZ010000311.1 GCA_937129345.1 uncultured Thalassovita sp.
GAGAAAGTCGCTTGAGAAAGTCGCCAATTTCCTCATAGCCGAAAGCTTGCCGCTTCGGCTACCTTGTGCTTTTCGAAGTCTCCCAACATCAAACCACCTATCTAAAAATCTGTGATTTAAGTAGAATAGATAAAAGGGGGATTACAAATCCTAGGATAGCAAGTTTGGCTTTGCAAAACCCGAACAGCAGGTCTGGTTTCGTGTTTTTTTATTAATTTCCATGTAAAAATCTCAATTCAATCATAGGTAACGATGTTATTTTGCAGGGTTTTTACATAGGTGGTGGGGGCATATCCTGTATATTTTTTGAACAATTTACTAAAGTAGGCCATATCGTTAAAACCACATTTTTCAATCACCTCGGCTAGGCTTAGGTTTCTTTTAGATAGCAGTTCTTGCGCCTTTAAAATTCTGTATTCGTTCAAAAAATTTACAAAGGTTTTGCCAGTAATTTTTTTGAAAAAACGGCAGAAGGAAGGAGTGGTTAAGCTACAAATATTGGCGAGCTCTTCTATACTTACATTCTTTTGAAAGTTTTTGGTAACAAATTCATAAATGAGGTTCATTCTTTGGTGATCATTGCTCTTTATCTCTAGGGCCATACTGTTGGCCTGTAGCAAGGTATAAGAGGTAGCTGTTGCGAGCATTTGTAGTAACTCTACAAGCAATAGCAACTTTTTTAATGGAGGCGATGATACCATATCATCGAGATGCTCAGCGACTTCTTTTTTGGTTTCTTGAGAAAAACTAATCCCTTGCTCACTTCTTTTTAAAAGTGCGGCTATGGCCTGTGCTTCGGGCAAACTGATAAGTTCTTGTGTAAAAAAGCGGTGCTTAAACTGAATAACCACCTCTTCGTTATCGGGTGTCTCATCGTTGCTAAAAGGTTGGTGCGGCAGATTTGGGCCTAGCATAATGAGCTCGCCATTGTAATAATTTGAGATGTGCGTTCCTACGCATCTAGTTCCGGACCCTGCTTTAATATATACAATTTCGTATTCGGGATGAATGTGCCAAAAGGGCATTCTGCACAAGCTGCTGTCTTTGTATTTTTCAATAAAAAAAGAGCTTCCGGGATTGGGATCTATATTTTCTCTGACCGGTTTCATACTTTAATTAACTCATTTTTTATGTACTTACAACAATTTATGTTAAAATAAGACAAAAAGAGGTTAAGACTATACAAGTGTATTGCAAGCAAATCAGTGTAACTTTGTAAAAAAAAGAAATGACTTTAGAACATGTAGCCGTTTGGACTTTTCAAATCGAAAGACTTAAGCTTTTTTACGAAAATTACTTCGGAGCAAGAGCTGGTAGCTTATACATCAATAAAGAAAAGGGTTTTCGTTCTTATTTTTTGTCTTTTGATCAAGGTGCACGACTAGAGATTATGCAAATGGAAGGCATACCCGTTTCTAAGAACAGTGCATATCAACAATTTACTGGATTAATACACATGGCCTTTGCATTAGAAAGCCAAGCAGCAGTAAATAAACTAACAGAACGATTGGAAAAGGATGGGTTTGAAATAATAGGTCCACCTAGAATTACAGGAGATAATTACTATGAGAGCGTTGTATTAGACCCTGACAACAATCGTGTAGAGATTATATTTAATAGAAATCAGCAATGAAATCACTAAAGATATTTAAGCAAAAAAAGTACTTTGCCATTGGGTTTGGCTTTGCGGCAGTTAGTTTGCTGTTCAGTACTTGGATCATTTACATACCGCATACGGCGGCTAAACTCAACCTCAGTGAAGAAGAAATAGGGCTTGCGCTTTTCTTTATTTCGTTGGGTGCTTTTAGCATTATGCCATTGAGTGCTAAAATTTTAGAGCTACTTGGCGAAGGCAAAGCTACTATGTTGAGCATACTCTCATTGAGTGTGTTGCTCATATTTCCCTTTTTAGCTATTAATATGTATGTGCTCTATGCCTGTTTGTATTTTGTTGGCGTAGCCTCTGGTTTTTTAGGAATAGCCGTAAATGCTTTGGTTACCGTAGTTGAGAAGCAAGAAAAGGTAATGATTATGTCGGGTAGTCATGGGTTTTACAGTTTGGGTGGTGTAATAGGTGCAGGTTTAGGAGGCTTACTGGCCGCAGTATTGCAAAATCCGATTGTGCACGCCGTTTTAGTGGCCATTTTTATGTGGTCTACCCAATTGTTCTTGGCAAAAAGCTATATGCGTATTAGAACTGAAGGTAAGTTGCATCAAGAAAAAAAGCGGTTTAAAATTAAGCCCGTGTTGGGCCTTGCATTAACTGGCTTTTCTATTATGATCAGTGAGGGCGCTATTGCCGATTGGAGCAGCCTGTACCTGCAAAAAGTATTGTACGCCCCTACTTGGCTCATAGGCATGGGCTATGCCGGCTTTTCTATGACCATGGCAATTGGCAGGTTTTACGGCGATACGGTTACTGCTAGACTGGGTTCTGTTAAGATGATACAAGTAGGCATCATTACAGGTGCTGTTGGTCTTTTACTGGTAATTTCGGGAAATTTGATTCCCGCTTTGCTAGGTTTTATGCTTATAGGTTTCGGTTTTTCGGGCATCATTCCCGAGCTATACCGCTTGGCGGGCAGTATGAATGATATCAAACCTTCTGAGGGCATTGCCGCAGTGTCTGGCACTGGTTACATAGGCTTTTTGGTTGGGCCGGTCGGTTTAGGCTATGTGGCTGGGCAATTGGGTCTACAGGCCAGTTTTGGTGTGCTTTTCTTATTTACCCTATTCTCTTTTGTTATGTCTAAAACTGCCTTGAAAGTCAATTAGATTTTTCTAATAAAACGCTTCCCGACCTGGCGGATTCAATAGGATTTCCAATGGAGGTGTCCCAATGAGATTGTTTAACAGGATTGCTCCAATAGAATTTAGAGCTAATGCATTAACCACTGCGCATCAGTAACTAGGCACATCCCTCCAGATTTGGCAAGCATTTTTCTGAGTGGCTCTACAATTTTATTGAGTTGTTCTTCACTGCAGGCCACCAGTAAATAGCGATTTTGAAAAGCCTCATGCAGTCCGTCGCCGTCTTGGTAGCCACTGTCGCCCTTGCCCATTACATTGTTGATAATAGTATAGCTAATGCTGTGTTCTTCTAGCAATTGTGTAATTTTTTTAGATTGTAATGAACCGGTTACTATTTCTATCTTTTTGACAAATTTCATGGCGTTGGGTTTTATTGGATCGAATTTTTGCTATTACCTAATGTTTGGTTGATTGAAAATAATCAGAATAATGCTCAGAGTAAATTAAGTTATCAAAAAAATTAACTAGCCAACCAATTGATGCAATAGTAGTATATGGGGATTCCTAAAATTACATTAAAAGGAAAGGTAACTGCAAGAGAAAGCGGTACATATAGACCAGGATTGGCTTCAGGTACTGCCAGTCTTATTGCTGCAGGTACTGCTATGTAAGAGGCACTTGCAAAAAGCACAGTGAGCAAAAGTGCATCGCCTTCTTTTACCCCCAACAAGTGGCAAACCAAAATACCTATAATGGCATTAAAGATGGGTACTACAATACCAAAGGCAGTTAAAAACGTACCTGCTTTTTTAAGGGCCCTAATGCGTCGTGCAGCCAACAAGCCCATGTCTAAAAGAAAAAAAGTGAGCACCCCTTTAAAAATATCTTTTGTAAAAGGTTTGAGGGCTTCTTCTCCCTCGGTGCCCGTTAAAATACCAATGATCAAGCTGCCCAATATCATGACTACAGAGCCATTGGTGAGGGCTTCTTTAAAAATTCCTGAAGTGCCGTTCTCTTGATCATTGCCGTTTTTGCTATAAGACCTAATGAGAATAACGCCTACTATAATCGCGGGCGACTCCATTAATGCCATAGCGGCGATCATGTATCCTCCATACTCTACCCCGCGATCTGTAAGAAAAGAGACGGCGGTAATAAAAGTTACCGCGCTGATTGAACCATACGTGGCTGCAATTGCTCCCGCATTGTATACATCTAGTTTTTTCTTAAGAATAAAAAATGTGTATACTGGTACAATTACAGACATGATCAGGGCCAAACCTAGGTTTATGACCACATCATGGGTCAAACCACTGTGCGAAAGTTCGGCGCCGCCGCTAAAACCTATGGAGAACAATAAGTATAAAGATAGAAATTTAGGAAGTGGCTGTGGTACTTCGAGGTCAGACTTGATCCAGACAGCAATCATCCCTAAAAAGAAAAATAGAACGGGTGGGCTGCCCAGATTGTCTAGTATAAGTTGTAAGTCCATTTAGCTGTATTTTTTTTATAATCTGGTAAAACTATTATGCAAATTGCAGATTATGAAAAAGGAAGTAGTTTTGAGAATATATTTATGAGTTCATTTAAAAACTGGCTAGTTGTAGCCGATATGACCCCAGGGGATTACCACCTATTATCTAATGTTCGGTTTTTTGCTGACAAGCTACACCCAGAAACGCTACACATCATACATGTAACTCCCAAGCTTGATTTGCCCTCTAGCGTACTTAAAGAGATTGCAGATTTGAACAAACCCCTGCTAGAGGGCGTGCAAAATCGCTTAGAGGAGATGTGCAAAAAAACCTTTGGCCAAGATTTTAAGTGGAAACTGACGGTAAAGGAAGGAAATGCATTGGCAGAAATTGTAAAGTTTAGCACCTCAAAACATGTAGACCTAATACTGATGAACCTGAAAGACGAAACTGCAGGGCAGGAGCTAAGCCATAAGAAAATTGCCCGCAAATCTTTTGTCTCTGCACTTTTTTTGCCCGAGCGGCCTATCAGAACTTTATCCCATACCTTATTACCTGTAGATTTTTCGGCATCTAGTAAAAAAGGTCAAAAGTTTTTAGACCATTGGGCAACACGTTTGGGCGTTGAGAAGGTGACTTGCCAGCACGTATACAAAAATGCAGATTGGTATATGGACCGGCTTTTTTATTCTGCACAAGAGGTAGAGCAAAACTTAGAGCAGAGGAAACTGCTTGAAAATAAATTGTATGATTATGCTGCCTACAAACTAAGTAAATTTGTGCAAGGCTTTAAGCAGCTAGACGCAAGAGAGGTAAAAACACTGGCAAGCAAAGCCAACAAGGGCATCCCTATTTGGCAACTTGTTTATAAAGACATCAAAAAGCTAAACCCTGACTTTATAACTATTGGCGCAAGGGGCGAGTCGCGTTCCCCACTTGTGCTGCTCGGTAGTGTTACTGAAAAGATTATAAAAGCGGGTTTAGACATCCCCATACTTGTTTACAGAGATAAAAAAATGCCCTCTAGGTTCTTAAAATTACTCACCAGACTTTAAAAGTTTTCTCAAATGCCTGTTTGAGTGGATAAATAGCCCGAATTGCAAACGTTCCCGTGTAAATATTGCCGTACTCATCTTTCTTGGTGAAAAATATAAATATATTTGTTTCAGTCACTTAACTGAAACAAAATGAACATGAAAAGGAAAACGCATTTATTAGCTAGCCTGTTATTATTCTCTTTTTTATTTGCCCCCTTTTTACAGGCACAAGATGATGATGATTACAATTGGCAACCATTATTTAATGGAAAGGATTTAAAAGGTTGGGAAAAACTCAACGGTACTGCTAAATACATGATCGATGGCGATGCTATTGTAGGTGTCTCCGAGTTGAACACGCCAAACACTTTCTTAGCTACAGAGAAAAAATATACCGATTTTATTTTAGAAGTAGACCTTAAGGTAGACAATCTGCTTAATTCAGGGATACAGATCAGAAGTAATTCTATGGAGTCTTACAGAGATGGTCGTGTACACGGTTATCAGGTTGAAATAGATCCGAGCAAAAGGGCATACAGCGGCGGTGTTTACGACGAAGCCAGAAGAGGCTGGTTGTATCCTTTGGCGCGCAACCCAAAAGGAAGAGAGGCCTTTAGAACCGGGGAGTGGAACAATTACAGAATTGAATGCATAGGCAACCACATAAGAACTTGGGTAAATGGCGTAATGTGTACCAACCTAGTAGATGACATGACCAACGAAGGTTTTATTGCATTACAAGTCCATAGTATCCGAAATGAAGAACAAGCGGGAACCAAGGTTATGTGGAAGAACATCAGAATTCTTACAGAAGACTTGGAAGAGGCAAGATGGACGCCTGACCCTGATGTTCCTGAAATCAGCTATTTAAAGAATGAATTGACCGAAACAGAAACAAGACATGGTTGGAGATTATTGTGGGATGGCGAAAGTAGCGAAGGTTGGAGAGGTGCAAAACTAGATGGTTTCCCGGAGTCAGGTTGGCAAATTGAAGATGGTATACTTACCATTTTAGCAACTGATGGCGGTGAGGCTACTGGCCCTGGCGACATTATTACTACCAATCAATTTAGCGAGTTTGAATTGGAGCTCGAGTTTATGATTACGGAAGGAGCCAATAGCGGTATCAAATATTTTGTAGACCCTACTTTAAATAAAGGTGCAGGTTCTGCCATAGGCTTGGAGTTTCAGATATTGGACGATAAGGAACATCCAGATGCTAAGAAGGGTGTGTCAGGCAACAGGACTTTAGGCTCTTTGTACGATTTGATCAGAGCAGATAACCTTTCTGTTGAAGGAAGAAGAAAAACATTTAGAGGTGTTGGTAATTGGAACAAGGCAAGAATAGTAGTAAAAGGCAACCATGTAGAGCATTGGCTCAACAACGAAAAAGTAGTTGAGTTTGAAAGAGGCAGCCAAATGTTTAGAGCTTTGGTGGCTTATAGCAAATATAAAGACTGGCCAAACTTTGGTGAGTACCCACAAGGTCCGATTCTTTTGCAAGATCATGGCAATACCGTACATTTTAGGAGCATCAAGATTAGAGAGTTTTAAGTCAGAACTTCCGGATTTTAATAATATAATGAATGCCCACATTTGTGGGCATTTTTATTTTATGTTGCTCAAATGTTAAGTAATTTTAAAGACACCTAATACTACATTTATATTATGGAAGATAAAAAACCAACAGACTCAAAGACTGAAAAGAAGACCACATCGAGTGCTTCTTCTAGCGGTAGTTCTAACAAAACTCCAACAAGGAAAAGAACCACGAGGACCAGAAAAACGAGTACTACCAATAAAAAAACGACAACAACGGCAAAAAAGGAACCGGCTGCGGTAGAGCAAAAGTCTGCCCAAGCAAAAAAGGGCACCCAAGAAAATGCATCATTAAAAGCTATGGCAGCCTCTTTAGTCGATGCCATTAATGCCAAAGAAGAAAGCTCCCTTTCAAAAAAGATTAAGCAAATCGATAAAGCCTTAAAAGAAGAGAAAAGGCTAAAAGAAGAATTGGCCAGTAACATAAAAAAGTTGGCCAGATACCACAGAAAAATTTCTAGGCTTGAAGAAAAAGTAGATGAGTTTGAAAAAACTTCTCTTGCGCTAAAAGAAAGGTGTACAGAAATAAAAGATAAAATCAATCAATATAAAGACGGACTTGCCGATGAGCTTTCCTCTCTGTAGGCAAAAAAACTACAGGCTGCCTAGTCTGTAAGTTTTTACTTTTTACGATAGGTCATTTGTCTTGGTATTGGACCGCTTCCTCTTCCACCTTTTGTGTGACCAAAGCCAGTAAGATGGTTGTTCCTTAATTTGCTTCTCAGTCTCCTTAATATAGCTATCCAAAATCATAGTAGATTCTTTGGGATAAGGCGGTTCACCTAGGGGCACAAAAGTTATTTCATAATAGCCTCTTTTAGGCGATGTTATTCTAAGGAATAAAACAGGTGTTCCCGTTTTTAGTGGTAAAATGCCAGGGCCTTTGTAAAAGGCAGTATCTTGGTTCAAAAATTCAGCCCAGTAAATATCGGATTTTACTCGACCGGGAGGTGTTTGGTCTCCATTGATCACGATCAATCTTCTTTGCTTGCTTCTTCGGATAATTTCTCTGAGTGCATCGCCTTTTTTTATAGGTGTGCCACCAAATTTAGAGCGGGTCTTAAACATCAATTTATCGAATTTTTCGCTAGAGAGTTTTTGGTATATCACATCTACAGGGTAAGGCAATTGTAGGCAACCCGCTAATAAGGCCCACTCCCAATTAAATTGGTGGGTAGCCAAAACCAAAAGAGACTGGCCGCTCTCATAATATTTATCAACCAGTTCGATATTTACGAATTTAATACGCTTGTTAATTTCGTTAGAAGAGATGGTGAAAGACTTAAGCACTTCAACAGCAAAGTTGCTCAGGTTTTTGTAAAATGCTTTTGCAATGCGCTCTAGTTCTTTGTCTGCTTTCTCAGGGAAAGAATTGCGCAGATTGCCCAAAACTACTTTTTTTCTGTAACCCACTACTCGGTAAGCTACAAAGAACAGAAAATCTGCTATGCCGTAAAGCATCCACATAGGTAGGCGTGAAACCAATTTCAGTAGCCACATAATTGAGCATTAAAAATGCCTGCAGCTTTTACTGCAAGCATTGGTGTATTCTTAATTATAAATGATCTTATTGCCCCTGAGTAGAGGAGGAATTAGGAAAAATTCTCACAATTTGTCCAGGGCTTTCCATAGCTACGTAAATGTAACCATCAGGGCCTTGCTCAACCGCTCTCATCCTGCCCATTGAATCTAATAGTTTTTCTTCATGCACGATCGAACCGCCTTGCACTTCGCATCTGGCCAAATATCTAAACTTGAGTGAGCCTACCAATAAGTTGTTTTTCCAAGTGGGGTATTTGTCTGAAGCAACGAAGGCCATGCCACAAGGTGCTATGGAAGGATCCCAATAATGCAATGGTTGCTCCATACCTGCTTTTGCGGTATCTTCTGTTATGATTGTATTATCGTAATTGATGCCATAAGTAATAACCGGCCAACCATAGTTCACACCTGGTTTTATTTCATTTACTTCATCGCCACCTTGAGGGCCGTGTTCATGCTCCCAAATGGCACCCGTTTCGGGGTGTTTAGCCAAACCCTGAGGGTTTCTGTGGCCATAAGAGTAAATAGAAGCTATGGCATCGGGCTCATTTACAAAAGGATTGTCCTCTGGAATTCTGCCATCGTCGTACAAACGGTGCACTTTTCCGCAGTAGCTTTCTAAAGATTGTGGGTTTTTATCCCTCTCCCCTCTATCTCCTACTGTAATGTACATAAAACCGGCATCGTCAAATTCTATTCTACTACCAAAGTGGTGCGACTTGCCCGTAAATGGCTCTGCTTGGAAAATGACTTCTTGCTCTACCAAAGAGTTGCCTTGTAATTTGGCTCTCATAACAGCCGTATTGGCTCCACCATCGCCGGGGGCAGAATAAGAAATGTACAACCAACCATTGCTTTCATAGTCTGGATGTAGTCTTACATCTAATAGTCCGCCTTGGCCTTTGGCAACTACTTCGGGTACGCCCAAAATAGAATCGGGCATCAGTTTGCCTTCTTTTACCATTCTTAGCCTACCGGGCTTTTCAGTTATGAGCATGCTTCCATCGGGCAAAAAGGCCATGCCCCAAGGTGATTCAAGCTCTGTGGCTACAGTATCTACTACAAATTTAAGTTTTTCTGATTCTACCACAGCTGCAGACTCAGAAGGTGCGGTAAAATAAACAGGCTGTTTTGGTTCATTAATAAGAGCAGTATCTTCTCTTGAACATGCTATTAGAAAAAATGTGGCCAATAGCAAAAAATGTATCTTCTTCATTGGTTTCGCTTTAAGGTTAAGCTAATCGTATTTTAAGCAAAGGTAATGATATAAAACCAGATTACAGTTTTACTGCTTTAACTTAGGCGAATAAGCGTACTAAATAAGGAAACTGCTGTTCTGATTTTTAGCAATTGTAAATGTTAAAGCGTAAAAATCTCTCTAAAATGATAAAAAACGGCTTTTACACTCTTAAAATGTGAATTGTTATTTCAAAAAAAATATTTACTTTAAGTAATCAATTAACCTTCTGATGACAAGATTGAATAGTAATGACTAGGCTGGAGATAAGAAAAGTGTATAAAGATTTTATTGAAAAGAAGGACAAGCTGAGCTTTGGTGTTTTGTATGAATTATTGTTCAAGGATTTGATTTACCATCCTTACTCAATCCTTAATGATATGCAACAAGCCGAGGATATCGTAAGCGATGTATTAATAAAATTGTGGTTAGATAGGCATGAGTTTACAGAAGATATGGATATAAAAGCCTATTTGGTTACTGCCGTAAAACATAAATGCTTAGATATATTAAAAAGTAAAAGCTATAAAGGTAAGATATCAGCAGAAGAGCGAGACCATTTGTTGGAACGCTTGAAAAACAGTGATCAAAGCCCTTTTGATATTTTGGTTTTTCAAGATTTGTGGCATATGCTAAAGCAGGCGATTTCTGAGATGGAGGGCGATCATAAAAAAGTCTTTGAACTCATAAAATTAAAAGGCCACACTTACAAAGAAGTAGCCGAAATGCTAAGCATAAGCGAGAAGACCGTAGAGAAATACATGCGTGAAAACCTCAAGATTTATGACAAATATGAATTGCCAGAAATAAGAAAGAAAAAGCGCTCTAACAGAGGTGGCGGCCCCAATACACTTTCTATTTTAATTGCTCTTTTTGACCAAATTTTAATTTTTTTCAATTTTTTTTCAAAAAAGCGTAGGGTAAGTCTCGACTAAATCGTCATTTATATAGAGCAGCCAACTTCTTTGTTTTATAATGACTGACATTTTTAACATACTTATCAAGAAAAAAAACAACTGTGCCACTGAGGAAGAGTTGAAGAAACTTGAGGGTTGGAAAAAAGAAGACGAGCGCCATAAGGTGGTAGAGACCCAGTTTCTCAATGTTTGGAAACTTGAGGAAAGTGACGTTGATGCTACAAAAGATAATGTTTGGGAAAGAGTAGCAGCACATATAGATAAGGAAGAGGCTGTCGAAAATGATTCATTTTTTAATATCTACAGAAGATTCTTACAGAAGGATTGGCGGAGAACAGCTGCTGTTGTTTCGTTTTTATTGATATCTTTTTCAGTATTGTTTTATTTCAGTACGAAAGATACCCCTCAACTATATACGGCAGAGATTCGGTATAACGAATATGTAACCAAAGCCGGAGAGAATAAGAAAATTATCTTAGCAGATAACTCAGAAATTACACTTAGGGCGGGCAGTAGTATTAAAGTGCCTACTACAGATGTATTTAATAAGGACAGAAAAGTTATGCTCAATGGACAAGCACTTTTTAAAGTAAGTTCAGATGAGACGCACCCGTTCGTGGTTGTTTCCCCCCACTTCGAATCAAAAGTAACGGGCACTTCTTTTAACATTATAGATTTTGATGAAGATGAAATGCACGAAGTGGTACTTTTAGAAGGCTCCATAAATGTGAATTTGGTGGATAACAAAGGCAAGGGTCTAGATTTAACAGCAGGCGAGAGGCTTGTTTTTAAGAGCCAAAGTAAGCAACTTGTTAAGAGAGAATTGGGGAACAGTATTGCCGATTGGTTAAGTAATAATTTGGTATTTGAAGGCGACGACTTTAATACAGTAATTAAGAAGTTGCAGAGATATTACGATATTAAAATAAAGGTACAATCAAGAAATATAAATAAGAAATTGTCTTTTAATGGAGTTTTTTATGAAGATGATACTATTGAAGATGTTCTTGAGATTGTAAGTAAACAATTTGAATTTACTTACAAAACATTGACTAATGGAACTATCATAATTAAGTAAACACACAGGATACTGATCTTGGCCGGAGCATTATCTCTGTGTGTTGTTAGCAAATAAACTGCTTTCTCCAAAGTAAATAGATTATTTTTTTATAACAAAAAAATGAAAGGAGGGAGCAGGTATTTATACCTAACAATCGCATTTTGCTTGATAGGCAGTTTTTCTGAGCTATCAGCACAAGAAAAAAGAGTAGCGCTAAATTTGGAAAACGCAGGGTTTAAAGAATTGAGAAAAGTCGTTAAAGATAGCTTTAACTTCAGGATTTATTATGTAGATCAAAACGTGCAAAGCGAAAGGTTTACATTCTCTGGCAGTGCTATGTCTTTACAGGATGTCATCCGCGAATGTGAAGCCCAAAGTGCTTTAGATTTCGTGGTCAACCACGAGAAAGAAACCATAGAATTGTTAATAAGGGAAGATGTATTAGTAACAGGTCAAGTACTAGAGTTAGGTACCCAAGACCCCTTGCCTGCAGCAACAATTCAATCTACCGATTCTTACAGTTCAACAATTACTGATATCAATGGAAGGTTTACTTTAAAGCTCTACCAAAAAGATTCCTTTGAGGTAAGTTATTTGGGTTATCAATCTACAAAATTGTTGCTTGATCCTCAAAACCCCAATCCGATAGTATATCTCAAACTTGATATAGTAAATCTTAATGAAGTTATTGTTGTCGCTTATGGGCAACAAGTGCAAAAATCTATAAAAGGTAGTATTGAGAAAGTACTTGCCAAAGATTTAAAGAAATTCAATTCTACCAGTCTCGAGCAAAAGTTGCAGGGTAGGGTAAGCGGTTTGCAAGTAATAAGTACTGGAGGAGAATCAGCTGCACCTGTAAGAATGTTGATCAGAGGTATCAATTCTATTTCAGCAGGAGCAAATCCTTTGATTATTTTGGATGGTACTCCACTTATAAATGATCAGTATGGCCTAGAGCGGAGCGTTTATTCCAATCCTCAAAATCCTTTTTCGATGATTAATCCTAATGACATCGTTTCGGTAGAGGTATTGAAAGACGCTGCTTCGACTACTTTGTACGGCTCAAGAGCATCGAGCGGCATACTTTTGATAACTACAAAATCAGGCGCTAAGGGATATGACGGCTTTAATTTTTCTTATAATTTAGGTGTATCTAAACCTGTAGATCCTGTTGAGGAGTTAAACTTGGCAGATACAGAAACTTGGTTTAACATAGTTGATAGAGCTAGAGAAAACAGCGGCCTGAGCCCATTTAATCCAGAAATTTTAATCAATGCTTTGCCATATGCCAATCCCGATCCTATAAGCAGGCAAGAAGCATTGCAAACCAATACTGATTGGTTCGATTTTATTAATCGTACAGGTATTTCGCACGATTACCAGTTTTCTTATCAAGACGATTTTGAAAAGGCCAATGTTTATATATCAGGCAACCATCGTACTGAGCGTGGAGTATTAAAAGGAGATAATTTTGATAGGTATTCGCTTAGGGCAAATCTAGATATAGAGCCAGGCGAAAAAATCACCGCACGTTTGAGAAGTAGTATTTCTTACGCTTTTAAAACCAAGCCTTTAAATACTTCTGGGAGTCTGTTCTCAGGAGATTTGAAGGGAGGCTTTTCACAGGGTGTCTCTAGTTCGCTGCCTTGGTTTCCGGTCTACAGCGATACCAACCCATCTGGTTATTGGAATCCTGCCTCCGGGTCTAACCTAGCGGCTTCTTCTGATGAGTCTTTATTTTTTGATCATGTAAAGCAATATAGATATACTGGTAACTTATCTCTAGCATATGAGATTGTTGATAATCTCTACCTAAAAAGCTCGGTAGGATTAGATTTATTGAAAAATGATAATTCTCAATGGATCAGTAAGACATTGACAAGCGATGCCTCTATCAACACACAACAAAAAGTGACCGCTTCATTGCTCAATTATAACTTTTTTGGCGAATATGAAAAAGTTTTTGAGGAGAGTTCAGGTAGTGAGCATGAAATCAATATTCTGACGGGAATAGAGGCGCAGAGAAATGTACAAGATCTTAGCCTGTTTATTGGAGAAACTCAAAATAATAACTTTACGCCTATCGCTCAAACCAACATTACCTTTGGCAGAGATGAAATCATAGAAGAAAGATACTTATTCTCTTATTTAGCGAAAGCAAATTATCAATATGAAGATAAAATTTTTGTAGAAGGTAATTTCAGATTAGATGGTACGTCTGCCTTTGCTAAAGAAAATAGATGGAGTAGCTTTGCGGCCATTTCTTCTGCATGGATAGTTTCTGAAGAAACCTTCTTTGATATAGATTTTATTAACTATTTGAAGGTAAAAGGAAGCTACGGAGAAACCGGTAACCAAGAAGTGCCTGATAATCTTTTTGCTACCAATTTTAGGAATGATCGAAGATACGGGCCTATAGATTTAATAAACGGGGGGACTTCCATTCAAAGTTTAGGAGCTAGAGATTTGTCTTGGGAAAGCTCTAAGAGTTTTGATTTAGGCATAGAGTACAGCTTATTAGACGACCGCCACTTCGGCACTTTTACCTACTTTAAGCAGTACATAAACGATTTGCTACTCGAGGTTCCCCTGCCTTATTCAGCAAGTCTTGATGGTTCTTCTGCTGAGATTTGGGAGAACACAGGTAGAATTACCAACACAGGCTTTGAGGTAGAACTCGGGCTTAACCTTTTTAATTCACAGTCTTTTAACTGGAACTTTAGCGTAAATTATACACATGTGCACAATCAGGTCGATGCACTCTACAGTTCTATTGATGACACCGGAGAAGGCATAGCATCTAGAGACATTACACTTACTAAAAGTGGTGGTGTTCTAGGAGCTTACTACTTGGCTTCTTACGCTGGTATTGACCCAGAAAAAGGAGTAGAGATGATACACGAAATAGACCAATCTCTTTCCCAGAGTACAGGTAGAACTGTAAAAACAGGAAATTTAATCCCTGCTACAAGAGCCAACATGATCAACAATAGGGTATACAATCCGGAGAAGTCGGGCATCCCTACTTTCTTTGGTGGAATCAATTCTACGTTAGATTTCAAAAGATTTACCCTTGATGTGCTTTGGAGTTTTGTAGGTGGGCATTATCTCTTTGATTATACCTACCACTTATCGCATTATCCAGAATTAGGTGCTAAAAACCTACAGGCAAGTTTGCAAAATGATTCTTGGGAATCTAATAACCAAAACGCAAAATATCCTGAATTGAGATGGGACAATCAATACGATTGGAACAAAGAAAACGATGTTTGGGTCAATGAAACATCTAACTATAAAAATGCCAGCTTTTATACTGATAGATTTTTGCAAAGAGGCGATTTTATAAGGTTGAGAAATGTACGATTGAACTATTCTTTTAAAATAGACCAATTGAGCAAAATTAAGCTCAGATCTCTTGATTTATATTTTTCTGCACAAAACTTAATTACCATAACAAACTATGAGGGGCTAGATCCTGAAGCCATTAGCATTAATGTAGATGAAAGTATCAATAACCTTTCGCCAGGCCTGATTTACAATACTCCTCTACCAAATTTAATTAGTTTTAACATAGGGCTAAATGCAAGTTTTTAAATGAGTAAGTTATCTTCCATATTGCCCCTTACTTTTATAATTTGCTTGTTAACGAGCAGCTGTGCAGACGATGATTTTTTTGAGCTGAAAAATCCACCTACAAAGCTATGGGAAAGTATCGAAGAATTTGAATATGCGGCTACCGGTGCTTATTGGGCAGCATTTAGACGCAGCCAGTGGTCTAACTTGGTAGGTGGCCCTAGGCTTTTAAAAACAGTACAGTCTGATATAGTGCAACTATTGCCCAGTACTACAGGAGACATCCCTTTTGAGGAAATGTACTTTAGAGAGTCGGTAAAAGAAATTTCTAAGACCAAAGACATTTTTGTAAATTCTTACAGGGTCATCAATATAGTGAACAGCGCCCTGCAGTTTTTAGAAGACAACAATGGCAACCCTTTTGGTAATTTAAATACAGATCAAACAAAAAACCTTAGGAGGATAGAAGGAGAGCTATACTTTATGAGGGGGTACGCCTACTGGTCTCTTGCCACGGTTTTTATGCCCATATATGGAGTTGATAACAATAAGCCTTACCTACCGCTAAGAACTACTTTCGAAGAAAAAATTAATGAGATAAAAAGTCCTGAAACTGGTACAGTTAGCCAGATTTATGAGCTTATAGTATCAGACTTTGAACAAGCAAAATTATTGCTACCAGAAAGATTTGAAGATGGAGTGCACCACCCTTCTTATGCTTTTGGCCGGGCAAATGCCTTTGCCGCTTCGGCAATGCTTGCTAAAGTATATATGATGATGCAGCTTAACGAGGAAGCGCTGCAGGAGCTCAACTACATAATTAACCAAAATGGAGGTGATTATGATTTGACTCAAGACCCTATTGAGGCATTTAATAAAGATCAAAGGGCTCGCGGTAATGAAGTAATCTTTTATGCATTTTACGCCGATCAAATAGCCAACGTTAATGCATTTGAAGTAACCAGTATGACCCTACAATCTTTTAATGCTACCAACGGAGGCAATACCTGGCCTAATGGTTTTTCGAGAATTACCTGGAATCAGTTTGCTTATAGCTACAGTACATTAAAGCGAATAGGCTGGATGTTAGATCCAGAAAATGGAGACTTTACAGTAACCGAAGAGGCCAAACAGGATAAAAGGTTTAACCAACTTTACAGAGTATTAGAAGGATACAATGGAGAGGAAGGCGCAGACCCAAGTAAATTTGAAACCGTGCACGGTTCGATAACCAATCCTGTTATTTGGTGCGATAAATATTTTAGGGGTAAAGACAGAGGAAGGCTTACCAACATTCCTTTAATAAGATTAGCAGAGATACATCTTAGCAGAGCCTTGCTCAGGCTTAGAGCAGGTAATGCGCAAGGTGCATTAGAAGATGTAAATAAGGTAAGGCAACGAGCCGGGCTCAATCCAATAACATTGGCTGCACTTACAGAAGATATTATTCATAATGAGAGAATAAAAGAGCTTGCATTTGAAGGTGATCGCTTAGACTACCTTCGTGCTTCGAGATTATCAATTCCAGGTGGAGATCGTCAAATTGCTCTGGCATTGCCACCAACTAGTCCCTCATTTGTTTGGAGTATTCCACAAAGAGAGATAGACTTGAATACTAATATGTAGGTATTCAAGGCGTTTTTCAATTGATAATTAGCGTTAATTTCTGGAAAAGACCCTAGCTTTTAGCTAGGGTTCTTTTTTTATTTAAAAAAAGGTAATGAAAATTGATTTATTAGATTTTAACCTACCTATTGTTCATTAAAGATTTAATGCTCTGAGAAAAGATGGTCAACCAATAAATAATTATACAGCAAGTACTCTTTTTATCTAGCAATCCTCATCAGGTATGCTTAATTTGGACTTCTGTAAAGAAAATAACAGAAGATGACACACCATGCAGTTACTGCCCCCTTTGATCACGAATTGCTTGACCATAAAATTCCCGACATAGATAAAGAAAAACTTGAAAAATACTGTCAGCAGATTTATAGTATAGTAGGAAGGGAGTCTATCGACAATGAGCCCATACAAGATGACACAGTGAGTGCTTACTACAAAATTTCTAGAATACTCTACAGGCATTTTCACTCTTTGCATGGGGCAATGCATTTACCAATTGCCGAAAGCCCTTCGCAAAAGCATCATGAAAAGCTGCTATTTCAAGCAAAAGCCATTGGGCATTTTATACAAAAAAATAGCTATAAACAGGTGCTAGAACTGGGTTGTGGTATGGGCTTTAACGGGAATTACCTGGCAAAAAAATTAGTAAATGTGCAATTTACTGCTCTTGATTTAACTCCTGCAAACCTGCGTTTTGCAAAAAAAAATGCGTCTGCTTCGGGTAACATTCATTTTCTCCAACAAAACTTTGATGAGTTGGCATTAAATAGTACTTACGATTTAATCTACAGCGTAGAGACCTTATGCCACTCTAAAGATATTGGCTTGCTCATTAAAAAACTTAGTAAGCAGCTAAACCCGGGAGGAAGGATAATTATTTTTGATGGATACATAAAATCGAAAGCTAGAAACCTTGAAACATCCGTTGAAAAGAAAGCCTACAAACTCATGTCTTGGGGTTTTGCTATGGAGCGGTTTCAAACAATAAATGAGGTTTTGGAGGCTGCCGATCAATCGGGTCTACAAATTGTTCAAACCACAGATTTCTCAAAAAATGTACTCTCTAATTTATTGGCTTTTCAAAAAGGTGCGATGCATGTATTGAATTACACTTGGTTACTTAAAGCACTTACCCGATTGGGAATACTGCCCAATGCTTTGATCAAGCAAATAACAGCTGGACTGCTAAGCGCTTATTTCGTACGGATCAATTATATAGGTTATTATCAGATAGAACTTAAAAAAGGATTGCAACCTCAATGAAAACTCAAAAAAGTTATTCAACATTCTAACAATTTATTCTTTTCTATGATTTGAGCTATGTATTTCATAAATTAAGAGAAGCGTTTCGTGTTTCTTGCCAACCGTATTTTTTCTCTACTGTTCATGAAAGAAGAATTTTTTAGACTACTTCAAAAAGACATGTCAGTTGTTGATTTTATTCAGCAAGGTGCTGATGTTGGCTTTACTATCAAAAAATTAGATGCTGAGCAAGTCGAGTGGAGCAGTGCCGCTTTTTGGGATGTTTTTGGTATAGGCGAACCCGATAAAAGCCAACATGCGCAATTGAGAAAACAGCGTATTTTAGCCGAGGATTACGAAAAAGAAAATAGGCTCATTAAAGAAAAAGACACTTATAGCTATATCTTAAAGGTAAAAAAATCGGAACAAGAAGTATTTTCTTTGGGCTGTTCATTTAAGAAAATAGGCGATTACGCGATTATAAAGTATGCCAGGATAGGCACCAATCTCTCTTTGCTGTTTGGGCAAAAGTTTACAGATTTCTCTAAAGATTTGGTTGCCATCATTAATGAAAAATTTCAATTTGAATATGTAAACCAAGAATTGGACAAAACATTGGGATATGATG
Organism: uncultured Thalassovita sp.; assembly: GCA_937129345.1. Taxonomy (GTDB): domain Bacteria; phylum Bacteroidota; class Bacteroidia; order Cytophagales; family Flammeovirgaceae; genus Chondrinema. The sequence goes on from CAKZMZ010000311.1 coordinate 18,685, forward strand.
CGGGTCAACTTATCGGTAAATCAATAGAGCAGTTCTTACATGAAGAAGACAAACTGCAGCATATAGCCGCTTGGGAAGACCTGTTTAGTAGTCCTTCAGAACCTCGTAATACGATTAGTAGGGTTAAGAAAAGAGATGGGGACTTTATATGGCTAGAGTGGCGGGCTGTAGCCAACGCAGATTTTAACGCAGCCTTTTTTGTTGCTAAAGATATTACAGAAGCCAAGCAAAAAGAAGCTTTGCAAAAAAGTCTGAATAAGTCCTTGCTCTCTCTTTCAAATCTTCCAGGCTTGATTGATAATAACTTTACTGACTTTATAAAACATCTTGTAATTGAAGTAGCCAAAAAATTAAAAGTAGACCGATTTTCTTTTTGGAGATTCTTAGATAAAGAAGAAGGCATACAGCTAGAGTTTCTTTACGATGGCAGATTTAATTTTATAGAAAACGGCACCATATTTAAAAAAAATGATTATCCCAACTATTTCAACGCCATAATTAATAATAGAGAACTTGCTGTAGTAAATGCAGCAGAAAATAAAAAAACACAAGATTTTGCAGGAAATTACCTTGACGAGTTCAAGATAAAGTCTCTACTGGATGTACAGGTTTTTGTTGGCGATAAATGTATTGGTGTTTTGTGCGCCGAGACTAGGAAAAAAAGAGCTTGGAAATACGAAGAATGTAATTACCTCTCATCTATTGCAGAAATATTTTCAACAACTTATGCGGTTAGTGAAAAAAGAGAAATAGAAAAAAAACTGAAAGACAGCCAAGCGCTCTACAAATCTTTGGTCAATGCCATGCCGCATTTTATCTACAGAACCGATTTAGATGGTCGGGTAACTTTTGCCAATGATGCTATTCTACAAGATTTGGGGATGAGCAGGGATGAGATCGTAGGGAAAATCGGTTATGACTTATTTCCTGAAGAACTCTCGATAAAATATAAGAAAGACGATCAGTATATCATTGAAAACAATGCGGTGTTTAGAGACACAGAGCTTCATTTTTTTAAGGGTGAAGACAAGGTGAAATATGTAGAGGTTGTAAAATTGCCTGTACTAGATGCCAATGGCAATATGGAAGGTATACAAGGGATTTACTGGGATGTTACTGAATACAAAAGCAAAGAAATATCAAAAAACAAGCTGCTCGAAAAATTGAAAAGGCAAAATGAAGAATTAACGGCAGTTAGGAATCGTCTTGAATTCATCAATAAATTTTCTACCAATGTTTTAACACAAAACACGCTTGAAGAAATAGCCGAAGTATTGGTAAACAGCGCCTGCTATGATTATTCATTATCTCACAGCCTTGTGTTTGTAAAGCATTTTTCTAGAGATACCTACGAAAAAATTGCAGAAGCGAGTGAACCCTCAAATAAAATTAAGAGTAGGGCTTTTGTTGATGATATTCAGGATTTTATCTCAAATTCTTTAGATACAGTTGAAGTTTATTCGGCAGAGGCGAGCGAAATATTTGAGAAAAACAATGTTGAGTTGGGGAGTGACTGGAAGTGGATTTTTATTCCATTAAAAATTGATGTAAGGTCTGTAGGTGTTTTGGTGGTTGGCTGCGAAGAATCAATAGACGAGCAAGGACTTATTGAAAAGCTGGAAGCACTTTGCCGCATCGTTGCTATGCGCATCCAAAATAGTATTGGCGAGATCAAGCAAAAGGAAACCGACACCAAATTGCGCAAAAATGAAGAACTTTATAAGTCTATTATTGATGCAGTGGGAGAAGGCATTGTAGTGCAGGATAGTGATGACGAGATCAAAGTGACCAATAAATCGGCCTCTCGCATATTAGGCCTAACAGAAAATCAATTATTGGGCAGAGATTCTTTTGATCCATTGTGGCAATCAACTCATGCAGACGGTACGCCTTTATTACCCGAACAGCACCCCTCAATGGTTACTATAAAAACAGGTAAGCCGGTAGATAACTTTATGATGTGTGTAAACACTGGTAAGGGAGAGAAAAAATATATTTCTGTAAATACGCGTCCTGTTAAAGATCAACACGGGCACATGTACGGTTCAGTAGCGTCTTTTTCTGATATTACTGCTAAAGTTATTGCAGAAAAAGAGGTAAAACGCTTGGCACATGTTGCCGAAAAAAGTGGAGAGATCATCTTAACCTGTAATGCTTCAGGTAAAATATTTTGGGTAAATGCCGCTATTGCAGATGTGTTAGGCTACAATCCGGAAGAGGTAATTGGCAAAGAACCGGGAAACATCATTAAAAGCGATAACTCTGATAAGCTCACAATTTCAGATTTAGCCACAGCTTTGCAAAAACATCTTAATTTTACCGCTACCCTAGGCGGCACAAAAAAAGACAGTTCGCTTTGTTGGATCAGTTACGAAGTAACCCCAATTTTTGATAACAATAACAAGTTTTTGTACAGCATAGTTGTCATGAAAGACGACACAGAACTGATCAAAAGGCAAAAAGAATTAGAGCGCTTACTAAAGTCTACCGTTGATCAAAACGAAAGACTAAGAGAATATTCTTATATTACATCGCACAACATTCGCTCTTCTGTGGCTAACATTATTGCCCTGAGCGATTTACTGCTGCAAGACCCTAACGAAGTAAGCTATGTAGAGTTGATCAACAAGACCATTCACAAGCTTGATTTGACCATAAAGAACATCAACCAACTATTAAACCTAGAAGAATCGCTCGATGAAAAGGATATGATTCCCTGTCAACTATTAGAGACGATTAAGCGTACCTTGAGTTTGCACAATGAGCTTATAAAACAGAAGGGAGCCAACATAAAAGTGCACGTACCTGCTCAATTGCATGTTAGAGCCATACCCGCTTACTTAGATAGTATTTTTTACAACCTTGTTACCAACGCTTTAAAATATGGTATTACGGAGCTATCTAAACAGATAGAGATCAAGGCTTTTAGATTGGGGGATAGGGTTACGGTCCAAGTCAAAGATTACGGACTAGGCATCGATACTTTAAAATTCAAAGAAAAATTGTTTAAATTAGGAAGCCGCTTTCATGAACAAATAAGCGATGGACAGGGTATGGGGCTGTTTATTACTAAAAGACAAGTAGAAAACTTGGGCGGTAATATTGAAGTAGAAAGCAAAAAGGGGCTTCATACGATTTTTAAAGTAACGCTGCGTGTACATGAGTAGAGATATACTTTTGGTTGATGATGACGAGATTTTTATACTGACAGCTTCTGTTGTATTGAAAAAAGCTTATCCTGGCAGCAATATTTTGATTGCAAAAAATGGAGAAGAAGCGCTTAAATTACTAGATAAACAATCTCCCGATTTGATTTTGTTAGATTTGAATATGCCAATCATGGATGGTTGGGATTTCTTAAGCGCAGCCGCGAACAAGCCATTGCCACCTATTTTCATAGTAAGCTCTTCTGTAGATCCTAAAGAAAAAGAGAAGGCATCTGCCATGAAACAAGTAAAAGGTTTTATTGAAAAGCCTCTCGATGCCAAAAAGATAGTCGGGCTTTTATGATTTTTCATTAAGTTTAGGAGTGATTTTATCTCTCTTCCCCTTTGGGAAAACAAACCATAACTCCTTTACCAAATGTTTGTAAAGATTTACCTATCTCTGCTTTTATTGGTCATTTCTCTAACAAAAGGCGAGCTACAAAAGGCTGCCCAAGAGCAACCCAACATACTTTTAATTTTTACGGATGATCAAGGGTACCACGATGTATCTTATTATGGAACTGAGGATATCAGGACTCCTAACATAGACCTGATTGCCAAAGAAGGTATGCGCTTCGATAATTTTTATGCAAATTGTCCGGTTTGCTCACCTACGAGAGCGGCGCTTCTAACAGGGCGCTATCAAGACTATGTGGGCGTACCTGGGGTAATAAGGACAAACCCTGCAAATAGCTGGGGTTACTTAGACCCAACGGCAACGCTTTTGCCGCAAGAACTTAAAATGGCGGGTTACCACACGGCATTAATAGGTAAGTGGCATTTGGGCTTAGAGTCACCCAATACACCTGTAGAGCGCGGCTTTGATTACTTTCATGGCTGGTTGGGCGATATGATGGACGATTACTGGACACACAGAAGGCATGGCATCAATTACATGCGGTTCAATGGCAAGGAAATAGATTCAGAAGGGCATGCAACCGATTTGTTTACAGATTGGTCAGTAGATTACATAAAAAGCCAAGCCAATGACAATAGGCCTTTCTTTCTTTATCTTGCTTACAATGCGCCTCACTTTCCTGTGCAACCGCCCGAAGATTGGCTTGCCAGAGTTAAGGCCAGAGAAAAAGGAATGGATGAAACGCGGGCAAAACTAGTCGCATTTATAGAACATATGGACGATGGTATTGGCAGAGTAATCGAGGCTTTAAAGGAATCTGGCCAATATGAAAATACACTAATTGTTTTTAGTAGTGATAATGGCGGTCATCTGCCAAGTAAAGCTAATAACGGTCCTCTAAGAGATGGCAAACAAAGTATGTACGAGGGCGGACTTAAAGTACCTACTTGTATAAGTTGGCCCGGTAAAATAAAAGCAAATAGCATTAACACAAACAACCGGCTTTCTATGGATATTTACCCAACTTTGCTCGAGGTAGCAGGTGCAAAACCAAATAATACAATTGAGGGGCAAAGCTTTTATACAGAACTCTTGGGAGGCGAGCCTGTAAAAAAAGCACAAGTTAGGCCTCTTTATTTTACCAGAAGGGAAGGGGGCACCCGCTATGGAGGACAATCCATCTATGCTGTTCGCTTTGGCGATTGGAAACTGCTGCAAAACAGCCCTTATGAACCTTATGAGCTTTACAATTTAAAAGATGATCCCAAAGAGGAAAATGACTTAATGGGTGTTGAAACAGATAAATATAAAGAACTTAATAAACTATTGATGAAACACCTACAAAAAGGTGGGGCAGTGCCTTGGCAAGCGCCTGCAACGGCAGATAAGTAAATTTCTAGTAGCTACTCAGGAATAATTCCTTATAGAGGTTTATAAGTGGATTGTGAGCTAGCGCACTGCGCCACTACACTTCGCCAAAATTTACAGCTAATTTTGAAACACGTAGAGTAGGTTGATGCATAAAACTTGATGTGCAGCTTCGCGACTTTTCAAGCGACTTTTCAAGCGACTTACCAAGAAGCGGGTCTTCAAATGGTAAAAGCATTTATAGCTTGATCTTAAGAATGAGCGGCTGCTGCAGTTTTTCAGGGATTTGCTGCATGTTCCCACTATAAGCACTCCAAGGACTATTGGCAATATAATATAATTCATCTTGGCTAATAACGCCCAAAGTAGGCTCGTTCATTTCAGGCAAAGCTTTGTCTAAATACTCTAGGTTTGTTATGCTATTGCCTTGCTCGTTCAATTGAAATTGTACAACTTGGTAAGGTTGTAATCCATTACATATTGCTATTAAATGGTTATGATAAAAATACAAACCATCTATGCCTTTTAAAGGATGCAAAGTTTCGTTGGTCAATTTCTTTAGCGACTTACTTTTCACATCAACCAAAAACAGCCCATACCTATAATCTGTAATATAGAATTGTTCGCCATTAGGCTTAAAGGAAATACCTTGCAGAGAAATAAGTTCATCTAAGTAAAGCCACTCTTCAGTGATTTCTTTTGCTCTATTTACTTTGTAAATGGCAGGATGTGCAGTTGAACCACTAGTGCTGTACACTGTTCCGTTCGGTGCAATGGCCAGATCACCCAACCAAGCAGCAGAGTCCTCAACGGGAAATGTGCCCAACAACTCTTTAGTAGCTATATCGAAACACAAAACAGCGGCTTTGCCTGCTAGTGCTTCTGTATAGCCTTGCATCTGAGGCACAGCTGTACTACAAACCCAAAGCAAGTCTCTTTGCTGATCAACGGCCATGCCCATAATTGCAAAAAGTGCATTTCCTTCATAAAAAACAGATACTTGCTTATCTGCATCGATTTTAAGGATTTTTCTTTGATGCACACTGCCTACATAAAATGAGCCTGATTCTTTATGAAAAGCCATTCCTTCGGGATGCAGGGTTTTATCGGCTAGCTCAATGAAAACCTTACTTTTTTGCACAGATGCTTTAAGTAGGTTTGCCTGAGCAAGCAATTCTTTATAAGAGGCTTTTTCTCTTAATGAAGAAAAGTCCTCGTCTTGCAAGTCTATGTTGGCATTCATATAAATTACGCCATTTAAGGTTTTTATGGCTTTTTCGGGGAGTTGGTTCAGGGCTTGGGCTTTTGCCAAATTTTGGAGTATTACAGGATGCCCAGATCTAAGGCTATCTGCTTGTTGCATATGTTTTAAAAACATTGCATACTCTTTTTGCTTGTATGCTTGCAAGCCCGCTTCATATATTTCTTGCAAGTCTTGGGCCCCTGAACAAAATGCAGTATTGAGGCACAGAAAGAGGATTGGTAAAAAAGATTTCATAAAAAATATACCGTTATATTGTGGCAATATAGGGCACTCAATAAGTAAATGCCACAACTTTAACCTGCCGATTTTCAATTTCCCGTAGTATGGGTGAAATATAATTTCATCAAAAAAGAAAATACGGAAACATTAATTATATTTATATGTTACAACATATAATGGTATAACATATAAATAAAATCCTATGAGTACAATTAAAGAAAACGTAGAAGAACTTAACAGCATGATTTTGAACGGCGAAATCTTGCCAGCTTTTGAAAAGTTTTATTCTGACGAAGTAGTGATGCAAGACAACGACACAGAGCCAAGAAAAGGAAAGGCCGCTTGCAGAAAATTTGAAGAAGATTTTGTAAACAGCCTTACTGCATTTAGAGGCGCCGAGGTAAAAAATGTATTGGTGAGCGAAGAAGCAGGTATTGCCGCTATTGAATGGGCATTTGACTACTCGCACAAAGAGTGGGGCGATCGCAACTACACCCAAGTTGCTGTACAAAGATGGGTAGATGGCAAAATAGTTAGCGAGCAGTTTATGTACAATTCATGATGGGTTTTTAGCCTTCTTCCAAAAGGTCTCTCAGTGCAATTGCTGAAAGACCTTTTTTTTAAAAAAGGATTTCCATTATGTCTTTGTAGTATAAATATGCTAAAAAATGGGCTTGACAGTATTATTAAACATAATGCACATTATGCTCTTTAAAAAAATCCTCATCTTTGTTCGAAGAAACGAACGATTTTATATTTTTGCCGTTTAGGTTTAAAGATGAAAAACACATTGGCCATATCATTAGCTGTTTTCTACTGTCTCATTTCAATGGGAATGGGTCTACATTTACACTTTTGCGGTAGTAAAGTAGCAGATGTAGCCTTATATGCAGAAGGTGACACAGATAGATGTTGCCCAACTGATACAGATAGCCCTACAGAAGATTGTTGTCATAACGAAGCAATCATATTTCAATCGCAGATTGAAAATTTACCAAATATAAAAGAGGTTGCTTTTACATCCCAAACTGTTAAAGCAGTTATAAAACCAAAAGTAAGATTTAACCTTGAAGATTTGCTCTTAGGGCATGTTGAACAAGAAAAATCCCTTAAACCTTTCCCACCACCTAAACAACTTTCGGGAAAATCATTCAGGATTGTATGTAAATCCTTAGTCTTCTACGCGTAATAATTGATGATTTCTAAGCTGATTTGATCCACTGTGCTTTATGCTTTGTAAAGCATAAAATTTCTTTTCACAAAGAATTTTTGGGTCAGCTATTCAAAAATTTAATCCATCTAAAAAGAAATCATCAAAAATGAAAAATATATATAAAATCCTATTGGTTGCTGTGGCTTTTTTAGCCATCTCAAATGTTCAAGCTCAAACCCAAAAAACAGTTTCAGAAGAAGTGCAAGTAACGGGTGTTTGTAAAATGTGCAAGGAGCGCATAGAGAATGCTGCCCTAGAAGTGAAAGGAGTTAAAATGGCAACATGGAAGCCTTCTACCCAAAAGCTGAAGGTGTACTTCAACACAAAAAAAACCGATCTGGTAAAAATCCAAGAAGGCATAGCCAAAGTAGGCCACGATACCGAAGCGGTTAAAGCCAAGGATGAAGACTACAAGCAATTGCCAGATTGCTGCCTTTACAGAGACGGAGTAGAAGTACATTGATAAAGCATTTAAAGCTATTTGTATATGAAATATATATCATTATCAATATGCCTATTGATGACTGTAGTAACATCTGGCCTTTGGGCACAGAATACTACAGAAATTAACGGGCAAGTGGTGGAGTTGAAAGAAGATGGCAAAAAGGTGCCATTAACAGGGGCAAGTGTTTATTGGTTGGGTACTACTAAAGGGTCGGCTACCGATCCAGATGGAAATTTTAAGCTTAAAACCATTCCACAGACAGATAAATTAGTTATCAGTTTTGTAGGTTTTCGAAGTGATACAATAACCGCATCTACGAGTTCTGGGCCAATACTCATTGCCTTACAGAGCGACGAAACCCTTGAAGAAGTAACCGTAACCCATGAGCAAAAAAGTACAACTTTCTCTTTTACAAGTTCATTAAAAATTGAAGAGGTGAACGAGAAAGAGCTGTTGAAAGCAGCTTGTTGCAACCTTTCTGAAAGTTTTGAGACACTACCAAGTGTTGACGTCTCTTTTACAGATGCAGTAACGGGTGTACGACAGATACAAATGTTGGGGCTAGCCGGGCCTTACACGCAAATTACACGCGAAAATATGCCTAATGTGCGTGGTCTTTCTGCCAACTATGGCCTTACCTACACCCCGGGCACTTGGGTAGATGGCATGCAGCTTATTAAAGGAGTTGGTTCTGTAGTGAATGGCTTTGAGAGCATTGCAGGGCAAATTAATGTGGAGTTGAGAAAACCAGAAGAGGCAGATGCTTTATATTTTAACTCCTATGTAAACGAAATGGGCCGCATGGAAGGCAATCTAAATTTGGCTACTGATATTAAAAACACAGATTGGTCAACTGCCTTACTATTGCATACCTCGCACATGCCCTTCGAAAATGACAGAAATAGTGATGGATTTCTTGATAATACACTCTATAATGATTTTATAGGGCTCAATAGATGGAAGTACATTGGCGCCAATGGACTAATGGCGCAGTTTGGTGTAAAATTTACCAATCTTAGCAAAACAGGTGGGCAAGTGGGTTTTGAAAGAGGTACTGAAATAGATCCGATGAGTCCCCAAAATAGCCTTTGGGGCATGGAATCTAACACCCGTAGAATAGAAGGCTGGGCGAAAATCGGAAAAGTCTTTATAGATATGCCTTGGAAGAGCTATGGCTTGCAACTTGCTGCAACGGCGCATCAACAAGACGATGTTTTTGGCTTGAGAAACTACTCGGGAAAACAGACTTCTCTGTATGCCAATTTTGTGTATCAGAGCATCTTCTGGAATACCAACCACAAATTTAAAACAGGGCTGAGTTGGATGTATGACAACTATGAGGAGCAACTGCTTACCGATAGTTACGATCGAGTTGAGTCTGTGCCGGGTGCTTTCTTTGAATATACCTTCGAGCCTTCTGACAAAGTTTCGGCAGTTGCTGGCCTAAGAACAGATTACCACAATCTTTTTGGCTTTTTTGCAACGCCAAGAGCACAAATCCGTTATGCACCTTCTTTAAATACAGTATTTAGGGTTTCGGGTGGTCGCGGACAAAGAACGGCCAACCTACTAGCTGAAAATAGAAACTTACTGGCAAGCGCCCGTAATTTTGTAATTGAATCGAACAGTACCGATACACCCTATGGCTTAGATGCTGAGGTAGCTTGGAACTATGGTGTTAATTTAACACAGTACCTCACTTTACTGGACAGAGAGGCTTCTTTGAGTGTAGACTTTTATCGTACTGACTTCCAAAACCAAATTGTAGTAGATTTAGACCGTAATACGCAAGCAGTACACTTTTACAATTTAGAAGGCGAATCATTTTCTAATAGCTTACAGCTGCAAGCCGATTGGGAAATACTACCAAGGTTGGATGTGCGCTTGGCCTACCGTTGGCTAGACGTGAAAACTACTTACAGCGAACAGCTTTTAGAAAAGCCATTGGTTTCTGAACACAGGGCTTTTGGTAATTTGGCCTATGCCACCAATAAAAATTGGAAATTTGATGTGACTCTAAATTGGCAGGGTAGTCGTAGGTTGCCAGATACACGAAGCAATCCTGAACAGTATCGCTTAACTGAGCGATCGCCAAATTTTTATACGCTAAACTGGCAAGTATCCAAAGCTTGGGGGCGAACAGAAATTTATCTAGGAATGGAAAACGCACTTAACTTTAGGCAAGATAACCCCATCTTGGCAAGTGCCCAACCCTTTTCCCCCTTCTTTGATAGTACCATGGTTTGGGGGCCCATTTTTGGGCGAAATACTTATGCAGGTCTTAGGTATAGAATTGGTAGAGATTGAATATCTTCATAATAAAAAAGGCTGCCCGTAGTTAAGGGCAGCCTTTTTTAGCAGGCAGAATAACTCTTTACATTTAAAATGCAATTACATCATTTCTGTAGATTTTACTTCTACTGGTAATTTTCTATATTAAAGCAATCATCAATCTTAACTAAACTATGGATTATGGATCGCCGACTTTTTATTAAATCTACCGCAATTGCTACAGCCGCTATGGCTTTCCCGATATCGGTGCAGAGTAAAACAAGGGCCATGAAAAGAAAATTTAAACTATGTTTAAATCCTGGTAGCATTGGGGTAAAGTTAGATCAAAAAGGTTTGCTGGAGGCTGCAGTTAAATACGGTTATGAGGCCATGGTTGCGTATCCGAGCGAGCTGCAAAATTGGACAAACAAAGAAATCACCGACTTAAATAAAGAAATGAAAGCCCATAATATTTCTTGGGGCTCTGCAGGTTTACCGTTAGATTTCAGAAAAGACGAAGGCACGTTTAAAGAAGGTTTAAAGCAATTGCCTGCTGCCGGAGCGGCCCTGCAAAAAGTGGGCGCAAATAAAATGAATACCTGGATCATGCCTACACATCCCACACTCGCCTATTCGGCCAACATGAAACAGCATGCCGAGCGGCTTGGGGAATGCGCAAAAATTTTAGCTGATTACGATGTAAAACTAGGCCTAGAGTATGTGGGTCCTAAAACATTAATGGCGCGTGATCGCTACCCTTTCATCCATACTTTTGGCGAGTGTATGGAATTGATAGAAAATACCGGACAGGAAAATGTGGGCATTCAGCTAGATAGTTTTCATTGGTATTGTGGAGAAGACACTGTGGAAGATTTACTGAGCTTAAAGCCCGAGCAAATTGTAACTGTAGATTTAAACGATGCGCGCAGCGATCTTTCAAGAGATGCCCAAATTGACGGTACCCGCGAACTAGTAGGCACCACAGAAGTGATAGACATCAAAAGCTTTTTAAAGGCTTTGGTAAAAATTGGCTATAATGGCCCTGTTCGTTCGGAGCCTTTTAATAAAAAGCTCAATAACATGGACGATGAAAAAGCCATGGCCTTGGACATTAAAAATTTAAGGGATGTACTTGAAAAAAGCGGTATAGCTTGAACATTCCGCTTTAAAATGCAATAAGAAATAGACAGGGCTTTTATCGTACTTTGGCAGTTTGCATAGAAGCAAGAATAAAACTTTCCACAAAATCTAAAAACAGATAAATGTCCTTCAGGTTGGTAGCCAAACCCACCGAAATACGAATGGCACCTCGCATTTTGTCTAGATGCTTGGTCATGTCTTCTATGCTAGAAGATTTTGCGAATTTAAAGTAATTCTCTAGCTCCCCTGATAGTAAATTATTGTTGATCTCGTCTATACCCGGATTGCAAAAACAACCTGTACGCAAGGAGACATTTCTTTTATTGGCTTCTTTTTCTACGTGCAAGTAAGGGTACACTTCGCCATCGGGCTTTAAAAAGTTATAGATAATGGTACCGCCTCGGTCTGTATTATTAGCAGGGCCAAATATTTTTACCATAGGTTTGCCATTGTCGTATTTGAGTGCTTTTAGCTGCTCAAGCAATATTTTGGTCAACAAAGAAACCCTTTTGTTGATCAAATCTATGCCTATACTTTCTATGTGCTCTATGCCGATTTTCAAGGCAGGAATGTCTAGATAGTTAATGGTGCCATCTTCAAATTTAGAATGATCTTCTGTTAGGAAAAACTGATCGGTCATGGTAGAAGCCAAGGTAACCGTGCCGCCTGCAAACCATGGCTTACTCAATTTTTTAAAAGCATCTTTTTTGATAAATAGGCCACCCAAACCCGTAGGATATCCGAACATTTTATAAAAAGACAGGCTCACAAAATCGGGCTGCACTTCGCTTAAATCTAGGCGATTGGTGGGCACAAACGCAGAGGCATCCAACAACACATCCCAACCGTGGGCCTTAGCCAAGTCTACCCATTTAAGCGAGTGTTTTACACCAGAAACATTAGATTGGGCAGGATAGGCAAACAGCTTATTTTCCTTGCCGGCGTTTCGCTTCAAATTATCTAAGAGAGACTTTTCATTGAAACGGAGGCTATCCAGTTCCAAAGGAGAATAACTGTAGCCAGTGCCCTTTGACTTGGCATATTCTCTGATGCCATTTACCGAATTGTGGTTGTCGAAAGGCAATAAAAAATGGCTGTCTTTAGAGAAAGGATAAGATTCTCCAATGACCTTGAGTGCTCCCGAAGCATTGGGCGTAAAGACTAAAAAATAATCTTCTAAGGCATTAAAATACCGAAGGATATGCACCCTGGCTTCGTCTACTAAATGCGAAGCCTCTAAAGATGAAGGATTTAGAGAATGTGGATTTCCGTAAATACCTTTGGTTAGCAGTTCATGGTGTTTTCTTATCTGACTAATTGCATAAAGATTACCCCCGGTGTAGTCGAGGTAAACATGGTTTTGCTCATCTAGCCGGGCGTAATCTTTTTTCCTTAATTCATCTAATTGCTGAGTTGCTTCAAACTCGGGGTAGTTAGTAAGAATATTTTTTGTAAAGCTTTCAAAAGAACCTAAGTATTTCATGACCTGTAAATGTTTATCTGGCCCTAAAATAAAATTATTCAAATAAAATTTACTACTCCAAAGCTTGTTTAAACCATCAATTTATTCATTAGCAAGTCAGATGCTTTTTTTAGCAAGATAGAAATCAACTTTTTCTATAGAGTCATCGGCAAGCCTTGCATCCATTTCCTCTAAGGTTTTTGGCGGTGGAACGATTACCTTATCTCCCTTTTTCCAATCTAGTGGCATAGCAACTTTATACTTGTCTGAAGTCTGTAATGCTTCAAGCGCCCTAAGGATTTCATCCATGTTTCTGCCTACATTTAAAGGATAGTACATGATGAGTCTTACCTTTTTGTCCGGGTCTATGAAGAAAACCGCTCTCACTGCAGCCGTTTCACTCTCATTTGGCTGTAACATGCCGTAAAGTTTAGAAACCTTCATGTCGAGGTCTGCTATGATCGGGAAGTCAAAATAAACACCCGTATTTCTTCTTACATTATCTACCCATCCTAGGTGTGCATGAATGCTGTCTATACTTAAGCCTAGTAATTCTGTGTTAAGTGCATCAAATTCTTTTTTCCTTTGTGCAAAGCCACTCATTTCAGTAGTGCATACTGGAGTAAAATCAGCTGGATGCGAAAACATCACTATCCACTTTTCCTGGGCAAATTCGGAAAGCTTGATGTCTCCTTTTGTTGTTTTAGCTGTAAAATCTGGCGCTTTATCTCCTATACGGGGCATTTGTACTTGCTTATCTTCTAATGTATTTTCCATATCTGTTATTTGTTTTTAGTTTACTTCAAAGAAACCTCAGCAATCATTACATCTGGGTAACATTTGTTACAATAAGCCAAAAAGTTTTAACAATTGTAGTAAATATATTGCCCATTTAGCGATTCAATTCTAAGCTAAAAAAACACTTCAGAATATATATTTGGAAAAGTATTATTATTTGCTACCATATTAAAAAGCAATAAGAGGCAAACACAATTACTTATGGCCAAATAGCCATTTAATTTAAGGTTGGGCGCCATTAAGGTTTTGGCATTTTTTAAGGTTGTAAAACCAAAATATAAAGACCATTATTTGGTGTTTTACAGATTGGCGTTATTGGAGCAAACGTCCAACTAAGACCAGTTTTCAATCAGAAAAGTAAAGTAACCCCCACTTTGGGAAACGCTGCCTTCTTGTAAAAAATCTAGTAGTTTAAAATCAATGAATCATGGCATCTGTCATCACCTTTTTTATTATAATCATAGTTTCTTTACTTATTAACAAAATAGCTACCAAGGCTTTGGTGCTTTCAGGACTCTCTAGACATTCTGCGCGATTTCAATCCATATCGGCTTTTACAGGAGTTGGCTTTACTACCAATGAGGCAGAACATATTGTAAATCATTCTGTTAGAAGAAAAATTGTAATCGTTTTAATGCTGTTGGGTAACGCAGGCTTTGTTTCCGCCATTTCGTCATTGGTCATCACCTTTGCCGGTGTTGAAGATCAAATGACCGATTTTAAGAACATAGCTATCATTTTAGGGGGCCTGTTCATCATATGGCTCATATCGAAAAGCCAATATCTGGACTTTTTACTAGAAAAAATTATTGATGCAGCCCTTAGAAAATATACCGATCTAAATATCATGGATTATCAAAAAATCTTGGACATTACTGGTAATTACGAAGTAACAGAACTGACCATACATGAAAACGATTGGATTTCGGGGAAAACCCTGTCTCAGTGCTCATTAAGAGATGAGGGCATTGTGGTGCTTAGCATAAAAAGGAAAAATGGTAAGTTTTTAGGCGTGCCCAGTGGCGACACCATCATTAATGCAGGAGATATGCTGATTTTGTATGGCAGGCAAGCCACCTTAAAAGAATTGGACAATAGAGAAAAAGGTATTTTAGGCGATAGGGCACACGGAGAAGCTTCTGAAGAA
>CAKZMZ010000312.1 GCA_937129345.1 uncultured Thalassovita sp.
AGGTTCGATTCCTGTCGGGGCCACTATTTTCAACTTTTTAAGTTAAACCTCTCCTAATCTTAAATGTATCTAAAGAGCAAGGTAAAATTTTATAAATCACTCTTTTTATCTTGGCAGTACTTTTTGATGGAAATCCTAACTACTATTTGCCGGTAAAGACATAGTAGCTGAAAGGGTGGACCCTGAGAAAACCAAGAACCAAATATTAATTATGAAATAAAATTATTTAGCCCTACCTTGCTGTAAATTAATACTTTTTAAGTAGTCCCAAAAAATCTTACTTCACTTTAATACATCTAAAAATGATTCAATCTAGATTATTTTTTTTACTCCTAGTTGTTTTTGCATGGTCGTGTAACCAAGCAGAATATGCACAAAAAGGTACGCAAACAGCCGAAGAAGGCGGCTATACTTATGAGTTTGTGCCGAGTGATCCCATGCAAACTAGGATTTATACTTTGGAAAATGGCCTTAAGGTTTATTTGAGCGATTATGAAGATGCTCCCAGGGCACATGTTTACATTCCAGTAAAGGCAGGTGGCAAAAACGATCCAGCAGAAAACACGGGCTTGGCGCATTATCTCGAGCACATGATGTTTAAGGGCAACCACCAATTTGGTACGCTAGACTATGAGAAAGAAAAGGTTCTGCTAGATAGTATTGAGAACATGTTCAACTACTATGCAACACTTACAGACGATACCGAACGCAAAGAATATTACAAACTGATCGATCAGGTATCTAACGAAGCGGCCAAATTGGCCATTCCTAATGAGTATGATAAATTGGTAGCGGGCATTGGCGGTAAGGGTCTGAACGCCTACACTACTACCGATAGAACGGTTTACACGGTGGACATCCCCTCTAACGAACTAGAAAAGTTTTTGGAGTTTGAGAGCGTGCGTTTTAGTAAAATCGTAAATCGCCTGTTCCACACTGAGCTAGAAGCTGTGTATGAAGAAAAGAACCGCTCGCTCGATAATGATGGTTGGAAGGTGTACGAAAAAGCTTACCAATTGGCTTTTAAAAAGCACCCTTACGGCACGCAAACCGTGATCGGGACCATAGATCACTTAAAAAATCCGTCTATTACGGAGATAAAAAACTACTTCGATAAGTACTACCGACCTAACAATATGGCCATTTGTATCAGTGGCGATATAGATATGAACCAAACCATAAAGCTCATAGACCAATATTTTGGAAAATTAGAGCCCAACCCTGAGCTAAAACCTTGGCAAAAGATAGAAGAAGACCCGATAACAGAGCCTAGGACAGCCGAAATTTTTGGCCCAGATGCAGAGAATGTAAATATTGGCTTTAGGCTTCCGGGCTATGGTGAGGCGGATTATATGATGGTTACGCTTGTAGATATGTTGCTCAATAATTCCGAAGCTGGTTTAATCGATTTGAACTTGAAGCAGCAGCAAAAAGTGCTAAGAGCAGGTTGCTATGTAGATAATAACAACGACTACTCCATGCATACTTTTTACGGTTACCCTAAAGAGGGGCAGTCTTTGGTAGAGGTAAAAAACCTGATTTTAGAGCAAATAGAATTATTAAAGACAGGTGAATTTGAAGATTGGTTGATCAGTGCCGTTGTGAACGATTTGAAAATGAGCGAAATGAGAGGCCTTGAAAACAACCAAGCCAGGGCCAATAAAATGGTGATGGCATTTACCAATGACATCCCTTGGGAAGAACACATTGCCTTTTTAGATAGGATGGAAAAAGTGACCAAAGCTCAGGTAATGGAGTTTGTGAAAAACAATTACAAAGAAAATTATGTGTTGGTTTACAAAAAAACAGGCGAAGATCCCAATAAGCAAAAGGTAGAGAAGCCAGTTATTACCAAAGTGCCATTGAACAGAGAGACAAAATCGCCATTTCATGAGGCCATTCTGACAAAGCAAAGCCCTAAGACCCAGCCTGTTTTTGTAGATTACCAAAAAGACATTAGCAAGGGCAGTGTAAAAAGCAAGGTAGATGTATTGGCCAAAAAAAATGAGGAGAACGAGCGTTTTCAGTTGTCTTATTTACTTGATATTGGCAGCAATAATGATCCTGCCATGAAAATAGCAGTGGAGTATTTGGAGTTTTTGGGTACACCCGAACTGAGCTCAGAAGGGTTGAAGAAAGAGTTTTACAAACTGGGTTGTAGCTTTAGCGTTTATGCCGCTTCGGACAAAACTTATGTTACCCTTAGCGGACTTGATGAAAATATGGTACCTGCCATGGAACTGTTCGAAAACTTGCTGGCAAACCCACAACCAGACCAAGATGCTCTTGATAAGCTAATAGAAAGAGAGTTAAAGGCAAGAGACGATGCTAAAAAGGATAAAGGCACTATCTTATTCTCAGGCTTGATGAATTACGCGCAATATGGCCCTAAATCCCCATTTACCAACGTGTTGAGCAATAGTGAACTACAAAATTTAAAGGCTGAAGAACTTACCGAAAAAATCAAGAAGATCACCCAAATGGAGCACAGGGTGCTGTATTATGGCCCAGAAGAAGTTAATGATGTGGTAGCTATTTTAGAAGAAAAGCATATGCTACCAGAAACCTTAGAGCAACTTCCTGAGCGGGTAGAATTTAAGCAAGCCTCAACCGACCAACCTGCTGTTTTTTGGACAGACTATGATATGGTTCAAACAGAATTTGTCATGATGTCTAAAGGCAATCAATACGATGTTGCATTGGCGCCAAAAGCGCGGATGTTCAACGAGTATTTTGGCGGAGGCATGAACTCTATTGTTTTCCAAGAAATCAGAGAGGCCCAAGGCTTAGCTTATTCTGTTTTTTCTTCTTATTCTACCGCAAGTAAGGCCAATAAAGACGACATATTGTTTGCCTATGTGGGTACACAAGCCGATAAACAGGCTGAGGCCATGAAAGCCATGAGAACACTTTTAGAGGATATGCCACAGTCTGAGGGAGCTTTTGAAATTGCCAAGCAAGCTATTTTGAGCAAAATTGAGAGCGAGCGTGTAACCAAGTCCAGCGTATTATGGAACTACGAAGACGCCAAGGATCTGAACCTAGATTATGATATCCGCAAAGATGTGTATGAGCAGGTGAAGAATATGACCTTTGCTGATTTAAAAGCGTTTCACGAAGAATATATCAAAGGGCAGTCTTATGTAACTGTATTAGTAGGTAATAGAGAGAAAATCAATTTTGAAGACTTGAGAAATTATGGAGATATAAAGGAGTTAAGCCTAGAGGAGATTTTTGGCTACGATAAAGTGGAATTTATAGATCCGGAGCTTTAAATTTTAGCTATAAATTGAAGTGGCCATAAAATTGGTCACTTCAATTGCCGTTTATTTTCAGATTTTTACAAATCCCCAACTCAACAAAAAAACACCTCATCCCAAGCCACCGATCCAAACCGATTTTTCTTGGGTGTAAAGCTCAATGGCAGATTTGCCCATTTCTTTGCCCATACCACTAGCTTTGTAACCGCCAAAAGGAACGGCTGCATCAAAATAATCATAACCGTTTACCCAAACAGTGCCTGCCTGCACCGCATTAACATATTTAAAAGCTTTTTGGATGTCTTTGGTCCAAACAGCAGCGGCTAATCCGTACTCTGTATCGTTGGCTTTTTCAATTACATCTTCTATACTTTTAAAAGAACTGACTGCTACTACAGGGCCAAAAATTTCTTCTTTTACAATGCGTAAGTTATTGTTTTGATGGGTAAAAATTGTAGGGCTAAGAAAATAGCCATTTGCCAAGTCGCCTTCGCAACGCTTGCCACCTGTAATCAGTTCTGCGCCTTCTTCTTTGCCAAGGCGCATGTATTCCATTACTCGGTTCATTTGTGCTTCTGAAATCATAGGCCCCAAATCTGGATTGCTCAAACCTGCGCCTATGCTAAGTTGCTCGGCACTTTTCGACAAGTTTTCCACTACCTGCTCATAAATAGGTTGCTGTACGTACAAGCGAGAGCCTAATGTACATTCTTGCCCAGTATTATAAAAGCTAGACCAATGTACTCCTGCCATTACGTTCTCCATATCGGCATCGGCAAAAACCACATTGGGCGATTTTCCGCCCAACTCCAAACTTACTTTTTTGAGGTTGCTTTTAGCTGCGGCTTCCATAATTTTCCTGCCCACAGCGGTTGATCCTGTAAAACTCACTTTGTCAATATCTGTATGCATGGTAATCGCTTCCCCTGTAGGTGAACCTGGCCCTGTAAGAATGTTGACCACCCCTGCCGGAAAGTCTGCTTCTTGAATCAGTTTGCCTAAATAAAGCGCGGTTAAAGGCGTTTGCTCGGCAGGTTTGAGCAAAACGGTGTTGCCACAAGCCAAGGCAGGGGCTAACTTCCACATGGCGATCATCAAAGGGAAATTCCATGGAACGATCAAGCCCACTACACCAAGTGGTTCGCGTTTGGTATAAGCAAAAGTATTCGGAAAGTTTACGGGAATGGTGCTGCCTTCAATCTTGGTAGCCCAGCCGGCATAATAGCGTAAATGATTGATGGCGCCCGTTACATCGTATTCGGCCTTGCCCAATGGTTTTCCGTTGTCCAAGGTTTCCAATTCTACCAAAATTTGCTTGTCTCTTTCCATTAAGTCAGATAATTTCCAGAGCAAAGCGCTGCGTTGGGCAGGAGGGAAATTAGCCCAAACTTCATGGAAAACCTTTCTCGCAGCTATTACGGCATCGTCCACATCGCTTTTTGAGGCAAGAGGGATGTCCACCAATACTTCTCCATTGGCAGGATTCAACGTTTTAAAGGTTTCCTTTCCCTCACACCACTCACCGCCAATGAGCATTTTTTGGGTCTGTTCTAAAAATTGTTGGGTTTTGGGTTGAAGCGTGTAGTTCATAGTATTTTACATCTATATTGCTGTTTCTTTTTTCTTTCTCATTAGATATTGCACAACAAAGTCAACAGAAAATGAAAATAATGCACTATTAAATGTGCAAATTAGTGGAATGAACTCGGTCAATGACCAATTTCATTGTCAATATTAAAAACCGCATGCAACAACACATTTGCCCCGGCATAAATGTCTGCTTGTTCTGCATGCTCTAATTCATTGTGACTCAAACCATCTTCGCAGGGGATAAATATCATACTAGTAGGCATCTTGCGGGCTACGTAAACAGAATCGTGCCCGGCACCACTTACCATTTTTCTCGCCGAAATATCCAAATCTTTTGTGGCCTGTTCAACAGCTGCTACGCAGTTTTCGTCAAAAACTACAGGCGGCGAGTACCAGATTTCATTTAAGCCAACTGTAATGCCTTCTGTTTTATATCCCTCTACAATAGCTTGGAGGCTTTCGTCCATTTTCGATAAAGTGGCCTCATCGGGATGGCGTAAGTCCAAAGAAATACTGAGCTTGCCCGGCACTGTATTGCGCACACCGGGGCTGGCATTGGCATAACCTACGGTTACCCTAGCCTCGGGCGCAAAATCATCAGCAATAGCATAGACTTTTTGAAGCAGCGGCAAGGCTGCTTTCATTGGGTCTTTTCGGTACTGCATGGGTGAGGGTCCTGCATGGGTTTCCTTTCCCAAAATTTCCAAATCATACCAGCGTATGCCTTGTACGCCCGTAACTATACCGACCTGTTTTTCTTCAGCTTCTAAAATGGGCCCTTGTTCTATGTGTACTTCAAAAGAGGCTTTGTACTTATTTAGATTGGGTTGGGCATTACCTTTATACCCAATGCGTTCCAATTCATCTCCCAACTTTTTCTCTTTATTATCTTCTCTGCTGTATGCATAGTCTAGGCTGAATACTTCGGCAAAAACGCCTGAGCCAAGCATGGCAGGGGCAAAGCGGGCGCCTTCCTCATTGGTCCAAGAAACGATTTCAATCGGGGCATCGGTTAAAATATCATTATCGTTTAGGGTCTCTACCACTTCCAAAGCGGCCAAAACCCCGTAAACTCCGTCGTACTTTCCGCCTGTTGGCTGGCTGTCCAAGTGGCTGCCAATTAAAATGGCTGGTAGGCTGTTTTGCTTTCCCTCTCTTCGGGCAAAGAGGTTTCCTATGGCATCAATGGTTATGCTACATTGTGCAGCCTGGCACCATTCAATAAATAAATCCCTACCTATTTTATCTTCATCAGAAAGCGCGACCCTGTTTACGCCGCCTTTGGGCGTAGCACCAATTTTTGCCAT
>CAKZMZ010000313.1 GCA_937129345.1 uncultured Thalassovita sp.
CGTCCAACCCATAAGAAAAACGGCACCATCGTAGCCCATAAAAGAAATGAGGCCTGCCATTGAAATATAAGAAGCGGCAGACATCCAATCGGCGGCGGTGGCCATACCATTTGCCATAGGTGGCACACCGCCGCCCGCAACATAGAAATCTTTGGTTGAGCCTGCTTTAGACCAAATAGCAATGCCTATGTAAATAGCGAAGGTAATACCGACTATAATGTAGGTGAGTGTTTGTACGTCCATTGTTTTATGCTTTAGAGATGCTGTAGATCATTTTTCGTCGAGGTCAAACTCTTTGTCTAGCTTGTTCATGAGGTACACGTAAACAAATATGAGTGCGACAAAGGTGTAGATAGAGCCTTGTTGGGCAAACCAAAAGCCTAATTTAAATCCACCTAGTTTTATTTCGTTGAGTATGGGGGCGAGTAAAATTCCAAAACCAAAAGAAACGACAAACCAAATGGCAAGTAATATGGCGAGGTAAATCATGTTCTTTCGCCAGTAAAGTTTTTTGTTGTTATTATCGGAATGCATAAAAGGTAAGTAGTTTGTTGAAATTAGCCTCAAATCATTTAGACTTCTATTTTACAAATTCTTTTGGGAGAAACTGTACTGTAAGGTAAAAAAATAGTACTTTTTTGTGAAATCTTACATCTAGAATAAATTGAATCAGCATTATTGGATTATTTTCTTTTTATTATGCTCTGTTAAGAATTATTAAATTTTGTTTTCTAAATCGGCTTTTTATTTGTTGATGTAGAATTTTAATTTAACAATTATATACGCGCTTTTATGTAAAAAGTGAAATGCTGAAATTGACTAAGGGCGTATCCAATCCACTGACGATCAATATTGTCTAACACTATCAGGAGGCACTCTCCAAATTAACTAACAGTCCATAATCAACCGTACTGAACAGAAGATGCTGAAAACTATACGCTTATTTCTACATTGCTCTTTTTTATTATTCGTTCTTAACTTTCCTTTGCAGGCTCAAGGGCCCTCACAATCAGGTTTACTCCATAGCTTTAAGCCGCGAGCCATTGGCCCTGCAGGCATGGGCGGTAGGATCACCACTGTGGAGGTAGCGCCCAACAAAAAAACAATTTATGCAGGCACTGCTTCGGGCGGCGTATGGAAATCTACCGACGAAGGTTTAACTTGGAAACCTATTTTCGACAGGCAGACCACTTCTTCTGTTGGGGCTATTGCTATCGATAGCAACAACCCACAGACCATTTGGGTAGGTACGGGCGAGGGCAATCCGCGAAACAGCCAAAATACAGGCAACGGCGTTTTCCTTTCAGAAGATGGCGGCGATACTTGGAGGAATGTTGGCCTCCCAAATTCAAAGAGCATCCATAGGATCATCATCGATCCAATCGATTCTAAAACAGTGTATGTGGGCGTTCAGGGAACAGCTTGGGGAGCTAGCACAGAAAGGGGCGTTTTTAAAACCACCGATCAAGGCAATACTTGGGAAAGCATTTTATATGTGAACGAGCGTACAGGCGTAGCTGATTTGGTAATGGATCCCAAAAACCCGAGTAAGATGATAGCCGCTATGTGGGAATTTAAACGTTCGCCTTGGTTCTTTGAGTCTGGGGGAAGTGGCTCAGGACTGTACATTACTTACGATGCAGGAAAAACCTGGGAGCAGAAGACAAATTTTGATGGCCTGCCACAAGGAGAATTGGGTAGGATTGGCTTGGCCATTGCAGCATCAAACCCTGATGTGGTTTATGCTTTGGTGGAAGCAGAACAAACAGGACTTTACCGATCTGACAACGGAGGTGAGGACTGGTATTTGGTAACCAAGCAAAACGTAGGGAACAGACCATTTTATTATGCTGATATTTTCGTAGACCCTAAGAACCCCGAGCGCTTGTACAATTTATGGTCTATTGTAACAGTCAGTAATGATGGTGGTAGAACTTTTAGACCTTTTCTTTCTGGAAAAAACTCGCATGGTGATCACCACGCTTTTTGGATAGATCCAGATGATCCGCAGCACATTATTGATGGAAACGATGGCGGATTACTCATTACAAAAAATAAGGGGAGGAGCTGGCGTTATGTGCGCAACCTGCCCATAGCGCAATTCTATCATGTAAATGTTGATGATGAAATCCCTTACAATGTTTACGGGGGGATCCAAGACAATGGCGCTTGGGCAGGGCCGGCTTTTGTTTGGAAAGAAGGAGGCATAAGAAACGAAGAATGGTACAATATAGGCTCCGGTGATGGTTTCGATGCCATAACTTATAAAAAAGGAAGGTATGGCTATTCTTTATGGCAAGGAGGTAATTTGGTTCGTTTTGATGCAGTTACAGGCTTAAAGCAGCAGATAAGGCCTGTTCACGAAAATAACATAGCATTGAGATTTAATTGGAATGCGGCTTTTACCAAAGATGCGGAGGAGGGAAGTACAATTTATCTTGGGAGCCAATTTGTTCATAAAAGCACCGATTATGGAAATACCTGGCATATCATTTCTCCAGATTTGACTACCAACGATAGCACCAAGCAAAAACAACAACAAAGTGGTGGCCTTACCATAGATGATACTAGGGCTGAAAACTACAACAGTTTAACTGCCATAGCCCTAAACCCGACAGAAAGGGAAATAATTTGGGTAGGTTCTGATGACGGACTTATACACCTTACTAGAGATGGCGGTAAAAGTTGGAAGAATGTGACACCTCCGGAAAAAACGAGTCCTAAAAATAATTGGGTCAATCAGATAGTACTAACTGCCGGCAATCCTGCCGAAGCCTTTGTAATCATGGACAACCACCGTTCTAATGATTACCGCCCGTATATTTTGCATACCGAAAATTATGGCAGGACTTGGGAAAACCTCGCCGATAATGAACTGATGCAGGGCTATGCACTTTGTCTTTGGCAAGACCCGCAGGCGGAATCCCTCTTATTCGCTGGCTTGGAAACAGGCCTTTATGTAAGTTTTAATAAGGGCGAGAATTGGCTTAAATGGCCCCAAAAAAGATTTCCTACGGTACCAGTAAGCGATATGGTTCTGCAGCCGCAAACCAATGATTTGGTCTTGGCCACCTTTGGTAGGTCTTTTTATGTAATAGATGACGTTTACCCTTTGAGAAACTGGGTCTTAAATCAAAAACAGATTGCTGAACAAGATATTCACATATTTGACGTGCCTAAAGCCTACCAAGCGGTTTATGCTTCTCCTAATGGTTCTGAAATAAATTCAGCTGAGATTTTTGAAGGTGAGAACAAGCCCAAAGGCGTGCCTGTTTCATTTTTGGTAAAGCCAGTATTAGAGGAACCGATGGCTTCTGTAAAAATCAAAAACAACAAA
>CAKZMZ010000314.1 GCA_937129345.1 uncultured Thalassovita sp.
GCCCCATGCGTGTACCGGTGGATTTACATCACTGAAATTCCATTCGTAGGCAGGGATCTGGCCATTGGGATGCATGTAGTACTCTCTGAGCATCAACAGCAACTGTCTTTTTGCAAATGCAGGATCTAACCTCGCCAATGGCACACAATGAAAAGCAAGGTCCCAAGCAGCATACCATGGATATTCCCATTTATCAGGCATCGATATGATATTACTATTGTACAAGTGGGTCCATCGGGCGTTTCTACCATGCCAGCGCTCTTGGGGCGGCGAGCCTGTAGCAGGATCTCCTTTTAACCATTGGTCTACGTAGTAATAGTAAAATTGCTTGCTCCATAGCATCCCGGCGTAGGCCTGCCGTTGTATGTTTCGCAAGTCTTTATCTTTTACATTTTTATGAAGCTCATTATAAAATATATCTGCCTCACTTTTACGCTGCTCAAATATTTCATCAAACTTGTCGAAGCTACTATAAGCTAAGGTGTTTTTTAGCCTTAGTTTTATAGTCACGCTCTTGCCGGCAGGCACCTCAAACTGATAATGCAGTGCGCACTTGGTACCCTCTAAATCTGGATTTACCGCTGATGTATCACCATCCACTACCCTATTGTTGATTCCATCCTTCGGATACTTTACCAAGTTTTTTTGTCCATAAAGTTTTTCTCTATTGGTATCGTTCTCACAGAAAAGTGGCTTGGCCTCGCCATCATACCTTACATGGTAACCCGGAAAACCCTGATACTCTATGTCTATCCTATTTTTTTGAGGGGTTTTTCGAAGCGTAGGCCTGTACCCATCGTAACCCCAACGCCAAGTGTTCCTAAACCAAATGGTGGGTAACAAGTGTAAAGGAGCATTTTTATTTGATCGATTATGGGCGGTTATTTTTATTAAAATATCCTCTTCGGCATACTTGGCATACTCTATAAATACATCAAAGTATTCGTTCTTATCAAATATACCTGTATCGGTAATTTCGTATTCGCGTTGCTCTCTACTTCTCTTCTGGTTTTCACTCACCAACTTTTCATAAGGAAAGGCATTTTGAGGATATTTGTACAACATCTTCATGTAAGATGAAGTCGGCGTAGCATCTAAATAATAATACAGTTCTTTTACATCCTCGCCATGGTTGCCCTCGTTATTGCTCAAACCAAAAAGCCGCTCTTTAAGAATGGTATCCTTACCATTCCATAAAGACAGGGCAAAACACATAATTTGTTTGTTATCGGAAAAGCCTCCTATGCCGTCTTCGCCCCATCGGTAGGCACGGCTTCTAGCTACCTCATGAGGAACAAAATTCCAAGCATCGCTATTTTTGCTATAGTCTTCGCGAACAGTTCCCCACTGCCTTTCTGAGAGGTAAGGTCCCCATCTTTTCCAACCTGTGTTATTGTATGTTGCCCTCAGCCTCGATAATTCTGGATTGGTATCCATATTTTATAACCTAAAATTGATTATCTATGAAATAAAAATGCAAAATAACTACTAATATAAGCTCCTTTATAAAAAGTAGCATGCAAAAACGATTAAAGTAATCAATAAAATTCTTTTTGATGTAATAATGCTCAGTATGTGATAAAGAAGCCCAAAATTTTACAATAATAAAGGCTTTGGTGTTGAGTCAAAACCTGCTTCTTTGTATAATTAAAACAGTTAACATACTGGTTTTTTAAGGGCTTTATCGAAGAAAGTATATTGAATTTAATTTGTGCTTGCTTTAGATAAAACACCAAAAAAACTTGTAGACACTACATATTTTCACCGATTTCTTCTAAAGCTTTTACAAATATATCAAGCTCATGTGTGGTGGTATACAAATGAGGTGTTACACGAACTCCTTTTATGGCAGAATGATTAATGGCTACCGTAAAGACTTTGTATTTATCGTAAAGTATATCGGCCAATTTACTTGGAGAAATGCCCTTTACACCAACATTACCAATGCCACAAGAGCGCTCAGCCTCAGCAGGTGTATTGATAATGATGTTTGGGATATTTTGTGCTTTCTTTAGCCAATAACTTTTTAGATAATGTAATCTCGCTGCCTTTCTTTCGCTACCGATCATGTTATGAAACTTAATGGCATTGGCAATGGCTAAATCGGCAGAACAAGGATGCGTACCTATGTGCTCTAACTTTCTAATATCATCTTCAGGTAGGTTTACATCGCCCATGAGTGGCCAAAGGTCTTTGATTTTTTCTTTTTTTACGTAGAGCATACCCAAACCCAAAGGGCAACCCAACCACTTGTGCAAACTGGTGCCCATGTAATCGCAATCCAAATCGGGTATTTTGTAAGGAATATGTCCAAAAGCGTGGGCCGAATCAGAAATAACCTCTATACCTTTACTATGTGCCATGTCAGCTATTTTTCTAACTGGTAAAATCTGACCCGATAAATTGATCATATGGGTTACATGGATTACCTTGGTTTTCGGGGTTATGGCAGCTTCAAAAGCTGCGACAACCTCCTCATCGCTTTTGGGGTGTAAGGGCAGCCTAATTTTCTTTACCACCGTACCAAAACGTTTGGCGCGCATTTCAAATGCTTCTAGCATACTGCCGTAATCTTGATCAGATACAATGGCCTCATCACCCGCATTCATTTCTATACCCTGTATTACAATATTGAGTGCCTCTGTGGTATTTCTTAACAATGCAATCTCATCTGGACTAACACCACCAAAATCTGCCAATTGTCTTTTTATATTGGCACGATCACCCCACTGCCTGGTACGCATGTACATAGAAGGCTGCTCATTGATCATTTGCACATTTTTAAGCTGTGCTTCCAAAACCTCATCTGATACCAGACTAAAATAACCATTTTCTAAATTGATAAAATGAGGAGAAACAGTATAAGCCTTTTGAACTTGGTACCAAAAAGTCTCGTCACTGGCCACATCAGAAGCAGATTTGCCTTTAAGCTTTTTACTTGCGGCTTCTACCTCGTTAAATAAGGCCATATTAAACACAGGCATCGTTACAGAGGCAGCCAATGATTTGCGTATAAAATTTCTTCTCGTACTTTTTATGGTCATGATGAGGGAATTTATTTATGTAACTAATGTGATTGTAAGTTACCAAAATCTACTCTTTATGAAAATAGTCGCTATGAAAATAGTCGCTATGAATTAGTCGCCACGAAGTAGTCGCTATGAAATAGTCGCTGTGTAATATTGGGCAAAAAGCATTTAGAATAAAGTATCTTTAAAGTATAAAAATAAAAAAAGCCCGTAACGATTTACGGACTTTTTTGTACTTTAAGTAGTATAATAATAGGTTGATATCGGCGAATCAATTGGTTACGCCTTCTTTAAAAATATCGGCAGACTCATACACTTGCTGCTCCATTTCTTCTTTTTCTTTCATTTTTCTAGCGTCATCCCATTGGTAGTAGTCGGCCAAGTCATCTATGATATGCGTTAGCATGGTTTTTACGCTTCCTATGTCGAAATACAATCTGCCTGTGCGTCTTATAAGGTAGTCGGCAGCGGTTACAATCAGCTCGTTTTCAATACCGTACCTCAACTCTGCCCTACCCAAAGATACAAGGGGTTCGTCTTTGTGCTCATCTAAAAACTCGTAAAACTTGTCTATGATCACGTCTGATTGGCTACCAAAATTCCTGACCAAAGAGTCTATATCGTAATAAGAAAGTCCATCTGATTTTACTCGTTCAAACAGTTGCTGTTTAAAACTCTCTACCTCTTCGGCATTGGTAAAATCTCCTCCTTCTAAAACAATTTTATCGGTGTAGCATTTTTTAGACTTAAGGTTGTCGCTGTCTTCTTTCTCTTTTTTAACCAATAAGTCTACAATGCGCTCTGCCATTTTTCTGTAGCCTGTTAGCTTGCCTCCGGCTATAGAAATCAAGCCTGTTTCTGATTCAAATATTTCGTCTTTTCTAGAGAGTTCTGATGCAGATTTGCCATCCTCATGAATTAGGGGCCTGAGGCCTGCCCAACTCGACTCAACATCTGCAAGCGAAATATCAATTTTAGGAAAAGCGTGTTTCACTGCATCTATCAGATACTCCGCATCTATGTTTTCTGTTAAAACATGGTCTAAACTTCCTTTGTAATTGGTGTCTGTAGTACCTATGTAAGTAATTTTATTTCGAGGTATGGCAAAAATCATCCTACCATCAGGCACATCAAAATAAACAGCTTGCTTAACAGGAAACTTTTCGTGAGGCACTACAATGTGGACACCTTTTGTCAAATGTAATCGCTTGCCTTTCAAAGATTTGTTTTTATCTCTGAGTTTATCTACCCACGGGCCAGCAGCACTTACCACATACTTTGCCTTAACATCAAAAGATTCATCAAAAATATAATCCTTACACTTTACCCCAACTACTTGGTTGTTCTTGTAGATAAAGTCGGTTGCTTCCGTATAATTCAGACACTTTGCATTGTGCCTGATCGCTGTCTTGATTACTTCAATGGTTAGGCGGGCGTCGTCTGTTCTGTACTCTGCGTAATAGCCTGCTCCCTCTAAGTCTGGTTCGTTAAGTAAGGGCTCTTTTTCAAGTGCTTCTTCTTTAGAAAGCATGACCCTTTGATCGGGCTTTTCAACACCTGCCAACACATCGTACACGAAAAGGCCTAAAGAAGTACTCAATTTTCCAAAAGTACCATCTTTGGTAAGGGGCAAAAGCATTTTTTCTGCGCTAACCAAATGTGGAGCGAGCTTATGCACAATGGCCCTCTCACGGCCCACTTCTCTTACCAAGGCAATTTCAAACTGTTTGAGATAACGCAAGCCACCATGAATCAGCTTGGTAGATCGGCTAGAAGTACCGCCTGCAAAATCTCCCTTTTCAACCAGTAATGTTTTAAAGCCCCTTGAGGCTGCATCAAGAGCGATACCAGCACCTGTGATGCCACCACCTATTACCAAAACATCGTATTCCTGACCCTTTGCCTGAGCAATAATTTCTTTTCTATTAGAATTGGATTTAAGATTCATAAACAGATTTTTTATAAAATTCAAATGTTGGACCTTGATGGATATAGCTTTTTTATGTTCTATTCCTCTATCCAGTTCATTGTTCTTTTAACAGCTTTTTTCCAGCCTTTATAAAGGCTTTCTTTTTCATCTTCTGCCATCTTAGTATTAAACAGCTTGTCTAACTTGCGGTTGGCTACTATGTCTTCTTTTTTCCATAAACCTATTTGTATACCGGCCAAAAACGCCGCTCCCATGGCCGTAGACTCTATAATTTCTGGCCTTTCTACTTCAACGCCTAAGATGTCTGCCTGAAACTGCATTAAATAATTATTTGCTGTAGCGCCACCATCTACTTTTAAAGTAGTTAGTTGTAGACCAGAGTCTTCTTCCATGGCCTCAACCACATCTCGGGTTTGGTAGGCCAAAGATTGTAAAGTGGCTTTTACGAGTTCTTCTTGGCCAGTACCGCGGGTCAAACCAAAAATGGCACCTCTAGCGTACATATCCCAGTAGGGTGCACCTAAACCAGCAAAGGCAGGTACTACGTATACATCGTTATCAGCGCTGGCCTTCTCGGCATAGTAGGCCGAATCAGAAGCTGTATTGATGATTTTTAGGCCATCGCGCAACCATTGTATGGCTGCCCCTGCAATAAAGATACTGCCTTCTAAAGCGTAATGTACTTCTCCATCTAAACCCCATGCTATGGTAGTAAGCAGCCCATTTTCAGAAAAATGTAGTTCTTTGCCTGTATTCATTAGCATAAAGCAACCTGTGCCATAAGTGTTTTTAGCTGTACCTGGCTCAAAACAGGCCTGACCGAACAAGGCCGCTTGTTGATCACCTGCAATGCCTGTTATAGGTATTTTTTCTCCCATGAGCGATAGATCACCAAAATGGCTAGCAGAAGGCTGTACATCGGGTAACATAGAGGCAGGGATGCTCAGCGCTTCAAGCAGTTCCTGATCCCACTTCAAGTCTTTAATATTAAAAAGCATGGTACGGCTTGCATTGGTCAGGTCTGATACGTGCTTTTTACCTTCCGTAGCTTTCCAAATCAACCAAGTATCTACTGTACCAAAAGCCAATTCTCCTTTTTCTGCCCGCTCTCTGGCACCTTCTACATTTTCTAAAATCCACATAATTTTAGTGGCCGAAAAGTAGGAGTCTATTACCAAACCTGTTTTTTGCCTTATGGCATCTGTCAATCCTTCTTTTTTAAGTCTTTCACAGATATCTGCCGTGCGCTTATCTTGCCATACAATGGCATTGTAAACGGGTTCTCCTGTTTTTCTATCCCATACAAGCGCAGTTTCTCTTTGGTTGGTAATGCCTATCGCAGAAACCTCAGAGGCAGATATCTTCTGTTCTTTCACCAAATCTCTCAACACTTTGTATTGGCTCTCCCAAATCTCTATAGGATCGTGCTCCACCCAACCCGACTTAGGGAAATACTGGGCAAATTCTTTTTGCGAAATTCCTTGTATCTGCCCTTGCTCGTTAAAAAGCACAGCCCTCGAACTAGTTGTTCCTTGATCTAAAGCGATGATATATTTTTTGCTCATAGGTATTTATTGGTCAGTTAAATTTTAAAAAATGCGCTCTAATTTTTTCGATTTACCAAAACATGCCGACTACTACAGCAGTAATGGCCAATAAGAAAACAGCCAATATCCTGTAGTTTTTGTACCACGGCAGGCCGCTTAACTCTGCAGTTTCTTCTCTAAATATACCGATGTGCCAAGTTAAGCTTTCAGTTTTTTCTGCTGCTGGTGGTGCAGTCATTAAACTCACAACCACATGTATGATCATACAACTAAGCATCAAAAGCGGTGCTTTATGCAAAAAATGTATGCTATTAATATAAGGAGATATTTCGTAAATGCTAGAAATTATAAAAAAGGCAGAAATGACCAAGCCGCCTAACAAAGAAGCGATGGCTCCGCTGCCATTGCCCCTTTTCCAAAAAAGCCCAACCAAAAATACCGCTACAACGGGTGGTGCGATAAAACCCAGTACCAATTGCAGATATTCCCAAAGCGAGTCGGATATTTGCTCTATATACTGTGTCCAAAAGGCAGCTAATAAAACCAAAACTACAGTTGCTATTTGCCCTACACGTACTAAGCCTTTACTCGAGATATCTTTATTGATTTTGGAAATAAAGTCCATGGTAATCAGAGTAGATGCTGAGTTTAAAGTGGCCGAAATACTAGAAGACATGGCCGCCAAAAGCCCTGCTATTACCAAGCCCAAAATACCAGTAGGCAGCAACTTATAGATCAATACAGGGTATGTCATATTCGGGCAGTCATTTAAGTTGG
The DNA here is from genome assembly GCA_937129345.1 of uncultured Thalassovita sp. Classification (GTDB taxonomy): domain Bacteria; phylum Bacteroidota; class Bacteroidia; order Cytophagales; family Flammeovirgaceae; genus Chondrinema. The sequence continues at coordinate 7,284 of CAKZMZ010000314.1, forward strand.
TACAGATTACCTGCTGCCCTGCCTCATTGGTAATGTAGTAATTTAAACCACTAATATCTAACTCAGAAAAAAGCACTATGGCCATTACTCCCGGAATGATCATAAAGAAAATAACAGGTACTTTCATTAAGCCAGCGAATAGCGCACCCCATCTACCATGATTCAGATCTTTGGCACTAAGCACCCTCTGTACCATAAACTGATTATTGGCCCAAAAGTAAAAGCCCAACAAAGGCACACCAAATAGTAGGCCTGTCCATGGCATATAGTCATCGTCTATAGGCCCTGCCATACTAAAGACCTCATCGGCCGGTTTTTCTATATAGCCACTGCCATTGAGCTGCTCAAGGCCTGCCATAAAACCAGACCAGCCGCCTACTTGATCAAAGCAGAAGAATGTTAAAATAACCGAGCCTAAAATAAGTAATACAGCTTGAATCACTTCTGTATGCACCACAGAAGACAAACCACCGGGAATAGTATAGGCCGCTGCGGCCAAAGACAAGCCTAAAATGATGTAAGTAGATGGAATATCGGGAAAGATAATTTTTAAAATTAGATTACCGGCGTACAATCCCGAGGCAGTATCTATGATCACATTTCCTATAATCGTGATAAAAGAAAAATAATACCTAGAGCGGGTATCGTACCTGCGCTCTAAAAACTCGGGCATGGTATATACCTTCGATTTTAAGTAGAAAGGCAAAAAGAATATGGCAAAAAACACCAAAACTACAGCCGCCATCCACTCATAGTTGTACACCGCTGTATTTGTTTGATAGGCATCAGAAGAAAGCCCTATAAGGGTGTTGCTCCCTATATTAGCTGCAAAGAGCGAAACCCCTACTATGGGCCAAGTCATATCTCTACCCGCTAAAAAGTAGTCTTCTGATGATTGCTGTTTACCCTTCGAAATCCCATACCAAATGATGCCGATGATGTATACTAGTATGATAGCGATATCAATGGCACTTAGAGTTACATTCTCCATATTTACTTGATTATATGTGGTGTTTAGATAAAGTGCTTAGACTGGTGTAAATTAAATATGTACTTTTTGAAGATTAAATTGCAGAAAACAAATGAACAACTTCATTATAATTAATTACAGAAACAAATCAAATCAGAAGTGCCAATATTTAATTCCGTAATCGTTTACTATGCTTGCCACACTGCAAAAAGAAGCCGATTTTTTTTGATATATACTTAAAAGCTACCCTTACTTATTATGATGCGAATTGTATTATTTAAAGAAATACATACTGATGCATTTTGGAAAGAAAGTTTTTTAGGAAGATAGATTAAATATTAAGAATGTAAGTTTTAAGTCATAGCAGTAAATAAAGCCCGTCGGCTTACTGCTCCCAAAAAAATATGGTAAAGACAGTTCGATAAGGGAAATGGTATTTTCTTGAATAAGAAATCACAAAACCGCTTTTATTATTGAAAATTTTTTAAAATTTACATCTGTGTTTTGGAACAGTGTAAAAATTTCACTCTCAATAGAGGAAAGCAACACCTAACTTTACTTTAAAACAACATCCTAAAAGGATTGAAAATACATTGATATTTATGCGTCAGAAGTTAATCAGTGAAGGGGCCAATGAGTTAAGCTATGAAATTAGAGGAATCGTAAAAAAAGCCGAGGTCCTTAAACGATTCGACCAAAAAGTAATTTGGGAAAATATCGGTGATCCTGTGCAAAAGCACAACCAAGTACCACAATGGATGCGAGAAATCATCATAGATTTACTGCAAGAAAACGATACTTATGGTTATTGCCATTCTAAGGGCGTTGCAGAAACTCGGGCCTACCTTGCCATGATGAACAACAAGCTTGGAGGTGCACAAATAAACGCAGATGATATTTTGTTTTTTAATGGTCTTGGCGATGCCATTTCAAAACTATATCAGTACATCATTCCTACTTCTAGAGTTATCGGTCCTTCGCCTGCCTATTCAACACATTCTTCTGCTGAGGCGGCACATGCCAACCACCACCCCATTACCTATCGGTTAAACCCTGAAAACAACTGGTACCCTGATCTAGAAGAACTGTATTTAAAAATCAAGTACAACCCTAACATCGTAAGTATCTTGATCATCAATCCTGATAACCCCACAGGTATGGTCTACCCTTTGGAAGTACTGCAAAAGATAGTAGACATAGCCCGCGAATTCGACTTATTTATTGTTAGCGATGAAATCTATACCAACATCACCTACAATGGTACCGTGGCCCACCCACTATCTACCATTATTGGCGATGTGCCAGGCATTGCCATGAAGGGGATCTCTAAAGAGTTACCATGGCCCGGTTCAAGATGCGGCTGGGTCGAATACTATAACCGAGAAAAAGACCCTGAATTTAATCGACTATGCCAAACGCTAGACAATGCCAAAATGATAGAGGTCTGCTCTACCAAACTCCCTCAATTGGCCATTCCTAAGATATTTGACCACCCCCAATACATAGCTTACAGGAATGAAATGAACGAGAAAATCGGGAAAAGGAGCAACATCATAACAGAAATTCTAAAACCGATCAAAGGCCTTACCTTTAACCAAACTTTTGGTGCTTTTTACAATACGATGATTTTTAAGCCAGAAGTTTTACATCAAAACCAAAAGTTACATATAAAAAATAAAGCGCTTAAAACTTTAGTAGAAAATGAATGGATTGAGCAAGACATGCCGAACGACAAAAGGTTTGTTTACTATTTATTGGCCGCTACAGGAATTTGCACAGTGCCCATTTCTTCTTTTGCTTCTGACTTACAAGGCTTTAGAGTTACCCTTTTAGAAGAGGATGAGGAATTGCTTTACAAAACCTTTACAACGCTACGAGATGCCATACAAGAATACTTGACATCTTAATTTTATAATCTCTTTAGCCTTTTAGTTTACCAGGTTAAACACATGAAAGGTTAATGGCATGGCGTACACTGCATTTTTTAAAAAAATATAAGATGGAAAACTTATCATAACTGTTTATGATTCAATTATTCGATACAAAACATTATAAAGCCCATAATTTGAATCGTGGGCTTTGGAGGGATAAATTCTTAAATACTGAAAATGAAAAAGCCTTTTTTTGTTGCTTTTTGAATGTAATCTGTCTCTGTGAATGATTTCTTGAAAGCCTTTAGCAGTATTACCGCTATATACGCAGCTCAAAAGTTTAACAAATATTAAATTTTATTTTCTCCGCCCCTGCCAAATATCTTACACAAGTAAGAGAGAGCGACTTGCATAATCTACGATTACGCAAACACAAAATATTATAGGTTAAAAAAAACCAATATAGCCCAATGAATTTGCCTTGAGCTTTAAATAGAGAATTTATTTCTTTTACCATAAAACTGTAGCCATGTAAGTAGTTTGGCAATACCTATCGTATAGATTTAAAAAGCGGCAATTCGTATAAATACATCATCTTTTGCAACATCATCACAATCTAAAAAATCGAAAAGTAAGGAAAGTTAATTGCGTTGAATTTAACGGAACTAACAAACATACTCATGAAAATTTCTTTACTTTCCATTACATGTATCTTCTTTCTATTAACTCAATTGTCGGCTCAAGAAATAGCCATCGGGTTTAATGGGGAAAATAACAATGATCCATTGTATGTTTTTCTAGAAGAGGAAACCCCTGAAGAGCATTACCTGCTAGAAAAGCAAGCAACCATTTCTCCTGACAACTTTACTGAAAACCCTATAGGTTTAAGTTTGAGCCATTTTAAAAATATTGACCTTAGCAGAACCAAAAACAATTGCTCTTTCTTTAAAATGGAAGAAGGAAAAATACCTAGTGCACTTGGCCTTGAACTTGAGCAAGCGCCTGAGCTTAGCTTTTTTGAAGACAGATTGTACAAAATCAAATTTTATGTTGGAGAAGAGGGCACTTCCAAAAAACAGATATTGAAGAATTTGAGCAAAAAGTTCGGTAAAGCACAAAAGAATACTTACACGCTTAAAGACAATTCTACTATAAAAGAATACTTATGGGAAGGCTACAAAGTCAACATCAGCCTGTTGTTTTTTAAAAGCGAAGGTGAAACTGAAAGCGTAGTAGTCGTAGAAGACGAGTTGGTGGGCAAGTTGGCCATTGCGGATCAAGAGAACAAAACATTTATAAAAGAAGCCAAGCTCTATTCAGATATAGAAACCATTTTGCGCTATAAATAATGGACAACACATTTAAGAATTGCTCATGAATCGGACACAGTGGTAAGCTAAAGTGAATCCTGCAAATTTTGCAGGATTTTTTAATTTCTGAACACTTGGTACTGCTGGTATCCTTGGTAAAACTCAATAAAGGTCACCTTTAAAATAGTATAGAAAGGAATGGCTACAATCATTCCTAGAGTACCTCCCAATGAAGCACCCACAAAAACTATTAAAAAGATTTCTAGAGGGTGTGCCTTTACACTTCTTGAAAATATTATGGGCTGTAAGAAGATATTATCGGTAAGCTGCACTACACTAAATACCGCCAAGATTTTTGAGATCAGGATAATATAATCCTGAGATTCTGCTAGGCTAGTATCTGTGGTAAGCCCAACCAACAAACCGAAAGAAGCGCCGAGAATTGGCCCAAGATAAGGTATGAGGTTGGCCACAGCAGCAAAAACCGCAATGGTAACTGCGTATTCTACACCTACAATAAGTAACCCAAACGAAGCAATAGAGAAAATAGAAATCATTTGCAGCAATAAACCCAAAAGATAGTTAGAAAGCAGTTTTTCTATTTTACTTAAAGCAGCAATGGAGACTTCAAAATATCTGTTGGGAATCAGCGAAATCAATCTGCGGCGGAACAGGCCTTTTTCATATAGGATAAAAAAGGTGATGAACAACACTGCTAGTAAGCCGACTAAAAAACTACCTGTAAACTCAAAAATGCCGCGCAATACAGTAGATACTTCAAAATTATCTACCAACTTAGTGAGCCAGTCTTTGATGTTATCTATCAAAAAGCCCCTTTCTTGGGCCAAAATGCCATTACTGATCAAAAAGTCTTCTAGCCAGGTAAGCGGAGAAATAAGATTGTTCAAAAATTTGTCGAAATCTAGGGAGGAAATAACCTTGATCTGTGTCGATACCAAAGGCACAAACAAATATATGAAAAGTGAAACCAACCCAAATATAAGCGAGAATGCCACAAGAGTAGCAATAACGCGTGGTACCTTTAAACCATAGAATTGAAATTGGCTAATGTAATTGGTTGGCGTACGCAAAAGCGCAGAAAGCACAATAGACAAGGCAATGTATCCTACAATTTCAGTAAAAATATAAGATAGCAGGGCCAAGACTAAAAAAATCAGGCCGAAATAAACCACAGATTTACTAATTGGCAACTTCATACATCAGCAAACAAAAAAAGCCCTTGAAGAACAAGAGCTTCCATCTTTAAAAATAATATCTATTCAATCCCATTTAATATCGCTAGTCATACTATCGCTATCGTTATCTTCATCGTTCTTTTCAAACTGAGTAAAATCGAAATCGGGCATTAATTCCTCTTTTACATGACTAATGCAATCTTCTAGTGCGTTTTGAAATTTACTGAAGTCTTCTTTATACAAGAAGATTTTGTGCTTCTCATAATAAAATCCGTCTTCTTTAAAACGCTTTTTACTCTCTGTAATAGTCAAGTAATAGTCGTTAGAACGAGTAGCCTTTACGTCAAAAAAATAAGTTCTTTTACCAGCTCTTACTCTATGGGAGTAAATTTCTTCTTTACCTGTACCTTTATTATCGTCCACTGTCTAGTAAATTAATATTAAACCTATGCTAAATTATAATAATTATTAATTTTAAAAAATTTATTCAGATTAAGAATTCTATAAATTAGAAATTTATTAGTTGCTAAATAACCAATAAGTAGCCTTTTTCAAAACTATTTTTTCAAAAAAATCGCTTTTCCCGATAAAAAACCTCACTTTTTTTGGCTTAAGCAAAGGTTACAGGCCTCAATCCTGAAATAAATTGCTGTTTTTATAATTTTAGGCTACTTTAATTATGAAATAAAGAAACTTAGCAAATGGTCAAACATTAGCAAGTAGGCAAAAACATTTTTATTGGTCTATTTTAAAAGCACACAAATCAGTTTCTGCTTTTTAGAGTCATGAGTTATCGAACTAGACAGAGCATGAAAGATGCTCCCTTAAACTAAACTACCCAATGCATATTACAAAATATCTGCTCTTAGCATGCTTGTTTTTTCCGCTTAGATTACTGGCGCAAAACATAAGCGAGATTGGCTACACCGAGGAAGGCACCGCTTCTTACTATACAGACAATAGAAACGGGGCAACTACAAGTAGCGGCGAAAAATATGATATGTATGCGCTTGAAGGTGCCCATAAATTCATTGCTTTCAATACATTGGTAAGGGTTACCAACTTAGAAAACCAAAGAACTGCATATGTACGCATTAATGACAGGCCCTACACCAACACCCGCATAATGGACCTCACATTAGGAGCGGCAAGAAAACTAGGCATGGTAGGTAATGCAATGAGCAAAATAAAAATAGAAATTGTTGCCAATAATGTATTTAGGCAGGCAATCTCCAATTTTGCTGCACCTCCAAGAAAGAGTATCGCTTATCAAAAACCGCCACAAACCAATCAAATGCTGGTCAATTCAGAACCGGTTACTTTATCATTGTCTACAAAAAAGCTAGAAGCTGTTTTTAAACCGGTAAGTACCTACTCTGCCCAAGGCCAAACGGTATACCCCAAAGGTTTTGGTATACAAATGGGTTCTTTTACCGATGTTAAGGTTGCCCTAGAAAAAGCCAAAGAGCTAGAGCAATTGCAGTTAAACAACGTTTACATCCAAGCAGGGTGGAGCAATAGCAAAAAAATATACCGAGTAATCTTCGGTAATTTTAACGATAGGGCAAAAGCAGTGTTTATGGAGAACAACCTAAAAAACGGCTTCGAAGGGATTTTTGTAAAAAAACATTTGTTATCTGAATGAGTAACAAAAATTTATCTGAGCAGCAAAAACACAATTTACCTCATAAAATCTTTATTTTCTACACGTTTTCGTAATATTGTTTTAAGCTTTTTTCGTTTTAAATATTTATATTGTATCTAATAGCATTATTTCAATTTTTTTTAACTAAATCTCGATGAGCACTTCTCTTAGATATATGAGACTTTCTTTGCTTTTATTTATATTATTTACAAGCAGCCAATTATGGGCGCAATACAACATAGGTTATAAAGAGCGCGGAAACGCCGCATACTACTCAGACAAACTTCACGGTAGGCCTACGGCAAGTGGAGAAATCTACGATAAAAATGCCTATACCACTGCCCATAAAACCATCCCTTTTGGTACAATCGTAAAAATCACCAATTTAGATAATGACAAATCTATCAACCTAAAGGTTAATGACAGAGGGCCTTTCCACCCAGATAAAATGGTAGATGTTTCTAGGGCAGCTGCAGAATATCTAGACATGATTGAGAAAGGAGTGGTTCCGGTAGAGCTTGAAATCTTAGGTGAGGATGCCATAGTATTGCCAGGCCAAAATGTGGCAACACAGCAAAATAATACCATAGACTTTAATGCGCCCGCCGTAGCTCTTGATAATCAAAACCAACAGACTCAGAGCAATACCCAAGTGGCCAACTCAGTACCGGAGACAAAGCCTTATATTCCACCAAAACAAAAAAAGACACGCAGCATACCTAAAACTTTACCAGCTACAACATCTTCTAAGAACAACCTTAAGGCCAAGCCAGCTTCTATTGAAATAGAACAAGTAGGATTTGTACAAAGGGGAAAAGCGACCTATTACGGCGCCAACAGAAATGGTAAAATAACGGTTACGGGCGAGGAGTTCAATTCAACTCAATTGGTAGCGGCCCATCCCAACATACAATTGAATAGCCTAGTAAAAGTAACCAACCTAGACAATGGCAACGAGGTAATGCTGAGGATCAACGACAGACCCACAGCATCTGAAATGGAACAACAGACAATTATTGTCGTTTCAGAGAAGGCCGCCACTACTTTGGGTATTTTAGAAGAGGGCAGTACCGATGTTAAGCTAGAAATAATCAATAGCGGTACCCAAAGTGAAGACAACCCGATAAGCAATGCGCTCAATATTGGGCTTTCGCAGGTTAACGCAGAGGAAACCCTTAGTTTTGAGGAAAGGGAAACCAACAGACTAGAAGCAATTGCCTCTATGATCCAACCCGTAAATACTTATAACACAAAGGGCGAAACACAATACCCAAAAGGTTATGGGGTTCAAGTGGCATCTTACAACAATCAGCAAAGTGCCCTTGAGAAAGCCGTTGAATTTGAAGCGCTGCAGTTTAGAGACGTGATGATACAAGCAGGTTGGAGCAATGGCGAACGCTCATATAGAGTGCTCATTGGAGAATTTAAAGAGCAAGAAGCAGCGGATCAATTAATTGATTTTTTAAAAAATACAGAAATAAAGCCGTTTGCAC
>CAKZMZ010000315.1 GCA_937129345.1 uncultured Thalassovita sp.
GTCCCGCACTTGAAGTGGATAATTGAACAGGTTGCCTCACCAACTTTTGGTAGTAGCTCCATTCAGCTTTTGAGAAATTCTTTTTAAGTTGAAAATGCGCCTTTGTAAACGCCATAGCCGAAATTCTAGGCTCTTTGGCCATTTTGTCGCCTAAGAGATAGGGCAAATATTCGAGATGGTTAAATCTATTGAAACTATAATTTGAATACTCAAAAAATTCCCCTCCCCAAATTTGCGCATCATCACCGAGGCCTGTGCCATCCATCACTACACCTAACACCTTATCTTGCTCATGTAACAGGTTATTTTCTGCCAATACCGCAGCAAAATGTGCCTGATGGTGCTGTACTTGGTAAAGCTTTGCTTGCCAATTTTCAGCCAAAGATTTACTCAACTCTGTACTATAATAAAGTGGATGCTTATCGGCTATAACCACTTGTGCTTTGTTGATTGAAAACAGATTTAGAAAATGCAGTAAGGTCTTTTCGTAAGACTTTCTCGAATCGAAACTATCTAAATTTCCTAAATATTGGCTTATATAAGTTTGTTCGTTTGTATAAAGTGAAAAGGTACTTTTCATATTAGCACCCAAAGCCAGTACATCTTTTCCTACTTCAAAATTTTCGGGCTGGAAAAAGGCAGGCGCTAAACCTCTTGAGCGGCGAAGTACAACGGACGTACTTTCACCTGCAAAATGGACTACAGAATCATCTTGAGGCACCACAATATCTCTATTGTTCATCAAAATTAAATCAGCAATACCTGCGAGATTTGCTTTAGCATCCTCATTGGTATAAATTACTGGCGAGCCACTGATGTTACCACTTGTGGCGACCAAGGGCTTATTCACCTGCTGCATGAGTAAGGCGAACAATGGACTGTAAGGCAGCATCGCCCCAGTTTCTGTTAAACTTGGTGCTATTTCTTTGCTAATTGCATGAAACTGTTCTTTTTTATTGGGCAATAAAACAATGGGGGCTTTTTCAGAGCTAAGTAGTTTTTCAGCCTCACTATGCAAAAGCAAATCTTGCTCAATGGCTTCAATGCTCGGATACATTAGGGCAAATGGCTTGGTAGGTCTTTGCTTTCTTTGTCTCAGTTTTTGAACTACCTTGTCGTTGCTTGCATCGCAAAATAGCAAAAAACCACCTATGCCTTTTACCGCTACGATTTTCCCATCATTTATGGCTGCTGCCACATCGCTAAGCAAACCCTCTTTTTTCTTGAGCTCTTTATTAGTTTGGCAATCGAATAAAGACAAGCTAATGCCACAGGTTTTGCATGAATTGGTTTGAGAAAAATATCGCCTGTCATATACATCCCCATATTCCTTTTGACAAGCTGGGCACATCTCAAATGTGTGCATCATAGTCAAGGGCCTATCGTATGGGAGTTTATTGATGATAGAAAAACGCGGCCCACAGTTGGTACAAGTGATAAATGGATAGTTACTGCGTCTATTCTCAGTATTGTTTAATTCTTGTAAACAATCTTGGCAAAGTGCAAAATCTGGTGTTAATAGCAGTTTTCCGTTTTTCACATCTGTGCTATGCTCAATGCGAAAGTCTGAAAAAGGCATGAAAGATACTTTTTCAGAAATCAGTTTGGTAACTACTGCCCTCTCTGGAAAACCTTTTTGCAACTTATCTATAAAATGTGCTGATCCATGCTCACTGGTATTGATATAAATATGCACACCATCAAGGGTATTCATTACCTTACCTTTCAGTTGCTGACTAAGCGCCAACTGATACACAAAAGGCCTGAACCCCACGCCCTGTACCTGTCCTTCAATATGGAGATGATAGGTTTGCAAATAGTTAAGAAGTTTGTTAATGGCTAGCCCATGAAGTAATTCGCGGAAAGCAGTTCAGCGCAACGCAGTTCAGCGCAACGCAGTTCATGGGCTATATTTTGAGTCTTTTAACCTACTACCTTTTCTTTCTCAGCGAGTAGGTTGTCTTGCTTGAGTTTAACCCTTTCAGTGAGATACTCACACCACTCGTCCATGCCTTGGCCGGTTAGGCTAGATACTTCTATGACATCGAGCTTGTGGTTTACTTCTCTAGCATCTTTTACTACAGCATCTACAGAAAAGGGCAAATAAGGCAGCAAATCGCACTTTGAAACTAACATAAGATCGCTGGTCAAGAACATTTTAGGATATTTGCGTGGTTTGTCATCACCCTCGGTGGTAGCCATTAAAGTTACTCTAATGTCCTCGCCTAAATCAAAAGAAGACGGACAAACTAAGTTGCCTACATTCTCTACAATCAATAAATCAATATTTTGTAAATCCAAAGAATCTAGGCTTTGGTGGATCATTTGTGCTTCTAAGTGGCAAATACCTCCTGTCACAATCTGTAAAGCTTGTACGCCATGTTTTCTAATGCGGTCTGCATCGCGCTCGGTCTCCAAATCTCCAACCAATACAGCAATGTTCAGCTTACCTTTCAGCTTATCTACAGTATTTTCTAACAAGGTGGTTTTTCCACTCCCGGCAGAAGAAGTCATATTCACTAAGAACACATTATTCTGCTTCATCTCTTTTTTAATGATTTCGGCTACAAAATCATTGGCTTTGAGCAAATTGATGGAAACATCGTGGCATTGCGTGGTGCCTCTTGGGGTTTGCGGTACATTTTTCATATTATCTTCTATTCAGTATTTCAAAGGGTTAAAAAAAT
>CAKZMZ010000316.1 GCA_937129345.1 uncultured Thalassovita sp.
ATGAATGCGGCGAGCATACGGCTTCGGTAACTTTTACACCCATAACCAAATCAGACTTATTTTTTAGTAATGCATTCTCACCTAATGGCGATGGCGTAAACGATACCTTTGAATTAGACAGTTGGTTGGTTGGTTCAAGGGTAAAGATATTTAATAGGTGGGGCGAGCCGGTTTTTCAATCAGAGTCATACAACAATAATTGGGGCGCTAAAAACCTAACCGTAGGATTGTATTATTACGAGATCTGGAGTCCTTGCCTGTTAGAAACTTACACAGGATGGTTAAGAATCCTTCAATAATCTAAGTGCAAATGGCCAAAGAATTATCAGCAATACAAGGTTATGAGAAAATAGAGCAGTGGTTTCAAGAAAAAAACTGGCAGCCTTTCGGTTTCCAAAAAGAATGCTGGCAGGCTTATCTAGACGGCAACAGTGGTCTGCTCAATGCCCCTACAGGTAGTGGTAAAACCTATGCTATGTGGATCCCTTGTTTGCTAGAGTACATGTGCGAACATCCTGAAGATTGGCAAAAATCGAGAAAAAATGGCTTGCGTATCCTCTGGATCACCCCGCTAAGAGCGCTTACAAAAGATATACACAGGGCAATGCAAAATTTGACAAATGATTTGGAATTGCCTTGGCGTATTGCTTTCAGAACGGGAGATACCTCTACCTCTGAGCGACAAAAGCAAAAGAGAAACGCGCCCGAATGCCTGATCACCACACCAGAAAGTTTACATTTAATGCTCGCTCAAAAGAAGTACGAGCATTTTTTTAGGGACTTACAAACCGTAATTGTAGACGAATGGCATGAGTTGCTAGGCTCTAAAAGAGGCGTGCAGGTAGAGTTGGCACTTTCACGGTTAAGAAGCATTCGGCCAAAACTGAAAACTTGGGGTATTTCCGCCACAATTGGTAACCTGTCACAAGCAGCAGAAATCTTGGCTGGTAAAAAGCATAGCATCATTAGGTCCGGTCTTAAGAAAAAGATAGAAGTAGTTTCTATACTGCCTGATACTGTGGAGAAATTCCCTTGGGCAGGGCATTTAGGCTTGAATTTGATCGATAAGATCGTCCCGATTATTGAGGAAAGCACCACCACACTCATTTTTACCAATACTAGAGCGCAAACAGAGATTTGGTATCAAACCTTGATGGAGAAAGCCCCGCAATTTGCTGGTTTGGCGGCCATGCACCATGGCTCCTTAGAAAGAGAACTGAGAGACTGGGTAGAAGATGCCTTGCATCAAGCCAAACTCAAATTGGTGGTCTGTACCTCCAGTTTGGATTTGGGAGTGGATTTCAGACCTGTAGAAACGGTGATACAAGTTGGTGGCCCAAAGGGAGTAGGGCGTTTTTTGCAAAGAGCAGGCAGGAGTGGCCACCGCCCTGATGCACTTAGTCGCATTTACTTTTTGCCGACTCATTCCTTAGAGTTGGTAGAAGGCGCTGCATTGAAACAGGCCGTGCAAGAAGTTACAGAACAGGATAATATTGCGCATATGGAGTCGAGAAATCCCATCTATAAACCTTTGGATGTTTTGGTACAGTACCTTGTTACCTTAGCGGTTTCTGAGGGTTTTTATCCAGAAGTGATTTATAAAGAAGTAATCGAGACCTTTGCCTATAAAGACTTGAGCAGAGAGGAGTTCGATTGGTGTCTGCAATTCATTACTTCAGGGGGAGATACCCTTGGCGCTTATGACGAATTTAATAAGGTAGAGATCGATGAGGGTATCTATACGGTAAAATCTAGAAAGGTGGCTATGCAGCATCGCATGTCTATGGGAACCATTGTGAGCGAGCCTGTGGTAAAAATAAAGTACGTTTCAGGAGGCTACATCGGTACTGTAGAAGAGTATTTTGTGGCTAGGCTCAAACCTGGCGATACGTTTTGGTTTGCGGGCAAAAGCTTGTTGTTTGTTAAGATGGATAAAATGACGGCCTTAGTTCGGCGCAGCAAAAAAAAGAAGGGCCAAGTACCTCGATGGGTCGGTGCTCGTTTGCCACTGTCTTCTGAGCTTTCTGCACTGATCAGGCAAAAGTTAGATCAATATGGGCAGTCTAAAGAAAAAGAGTTGGTCAAAATTAAACCCTTGCTAGAGTTACAAGAAAAATGGTCTATCATTCCTAAAGAAAATGAGCTTTTATTAGAATTGATACAAAGCGATGAAGGATACCATCTTTTCGTATATCCTTTTGAGGGTAGGATGGTACACGAAATCATGGCCGCTCTTATTGGCTATAGGATCAGTCAACTTACTCCGATAAGCTTCTCATTTGCTATGAACGATTATGGCTTTGAGCTTTTGGCAGATAATGAAATACCTTTAATGCATGCTTTAGAATTGGATTTGTTCACCACAGAGAATTTGATGTTTGACGTAGAACAAAGCATTAATGAAGCAGAGATGGCCAAGCGTAGGTTTAGAGAGATCGCCGTTATTTCGGGTCTTATTTTTCAAGGATATCCAGGTAAAAACAAAGCTTCAAAACACTTACAAGCTTCTTCTGAACTTCTATTTAATGTATTTTCTGAGTATGATTCTGAGAACTTACTTATAAGGCAAGCCTATAATGAAGTGGTAGACCTGCAATTAGAAAAAGGTAGACTGTTTAAGGTGCTTGATAAAATAAAACATCAAAAACTAATAATAAGAAAACCTCCTAAGTTCACACCATTCTCTTTTCCGATTTTGGTAGATAGGCTAAGAGAGAAAATCAGTTCAGAAACCATAGAGCAAAGAGTAGCAAAAATGCAGCTTAAATTAGAAACCTATGCCGCAGGCTAAAAAGATTAAATCTTGTAAATAAGTACATTTACCGAAAGCATATATGCGGTTTGTCAAAAATTGAGAGAATATTTTTCTTAAGTTGTTAATATTGTGTGTTGGAGAAATACTAGATTGGTATATCTATTGAAGTTTTTTTGAATTTTATCTATTTTTTATTCATTAATTACTAACGAAACCCTTTTAAAAAAATCTCATTTTTATTTAGATATTATTGGTTAAGTGGAATATATTTTGCCCGGAAACAGCGTATTTGTATAAATCGAAATTGTTACTCGTTGTTAATTTAAATTTTTTTATAAAATATATTGATTTTTAGCACATTTATTTCAAGAAACCAATTATTCTTAATTTTCATTTTTTGGATTAAATTAATGCATATAAAAAGGAATTCTATGAAAAGTCTATTTATTATCGTCCTATTATCTTTTTTTACTTTAGGTAGTGTAATCACACAAGAGGCAGAAGCACAAAAGTTGAGCAAAAAGGAAAAGAAAAAAAGAAAAAAAGAGCAAAAGAAGTGGAAGAAAAAAATGAAAGATATTGATCCACTTAAGTTTAAGGCAATGTATGAAGATGTTAATACACTCACCGCAGAAAATTCAGCCTTAAAGAAAAATATTTCTAATCTAGAAAATCAAATAAAAGACAGGCAGTCAATAATTGCTTCTAAAGACCAAGAGATTTCTGATTTACAAAAGAAATTGACTGATGTACAAAACGACTGTGGTAAGAACGTAACTGAAGGAGGAGACGATTACACAAAAGGTATAGTCTACAAGGTACAGATAGGAGCATTTAGAAATAAAGACCTCACCCAATTTCAAGAAAAAGGTAATTTCTGGACAGAAGATGAAGACGGAGTGAAAAAATATACCATAGGTTTTTTTAGAGATTATTGGGAGGCAGATACTTTTAAAAAGTACTTACGCGAAATGGGCGTTAAAGACGCTTGGATAGTTGCCTATGAGAACAATTCTAGAAAAGATATTAAAGAGGTACTAGAAGGCGGCAGTACAGGCTCTGAGGAAGAGTAATGAAAATAAATCTTAATATCTGAAGCCGCGACTTTTAGTTGCGGCTTTTTTTTTACACTATTAAATAGTAAACTCAATTAAATCTCGGATAAGAATTTTTTTTTTAAACTTTTTTTATAAAATATGTTTTAAGAAGAAAAAACTAACTAATATTTAATTGAGTACTTGTTAGTAAGTTATTGATAATCAAATGAATAATACTATTTTATAAATAGATTTTTTTTATTTAATTCGCGCAAAAATATAAGATTACCCTTTGCGTTGTTCGAATTTAGATAACAAAGTGCTAGCAAATGATTCAAGATTTGAGACTAACAAATTGAAAAATTAAAACTTTAGAATTATGTATTGGACTTTAGAATTAGCTTCGTTTTTAGAAGATGCCCCATGGCCAGCAACAAAAGATGAGTTGATAGATTACTCTATCAGAACCGGTGCGCCAATGGAAGTGGTTGAGAACCTACAAGAACTAGAAGATGATGGTCAGCCTTACGAGAACATAGAAGAAATTTGGCCTGATTATCCTACAAAAGAGGATTTCTTCTTTAATGAGGATGAATATTGACCAGTTCTTTATCGAGAACTTTTACTTTGCAAAACTCCGGCAAACAGTAGGTCTTCCGGAGTTGTAATTTTAATATTTTGATATGAGCCTTCAATAAGGTTAATGCTATGACCTGCAAATTCTACTACTGAAGCATCATCTGTAAAAGATTCATACTCTTCTGTATCGTAAGCTTCCTGTAGTATTGAGGTTACAAAAGTTTGTGGTGTTTGAATCAATCTGTAATTATCTCGATTCTTTGCAACATTACCACTGTTCGTAATTTCTCTTATAGAATCTTTTAAGGGGATGGCTGTGATAGCGTTCCCTTTTTCATTTGCCACTTTGTAAGAGGTTTTAATGGTCTCTAATGAAGTAAAGGGTCTTACGCCATCGTGCACAGCTACAATGCTATCTTTAGGTAAGTTATCTATACCAGATTTTACCGATTGAAATCGGGTTTTTCCGCCTTTTTTTACACTATGTAATATGTCAAATTTGTATTCCAAACATAGTTTTTCCCAAGTAGTTATGTGTACTTCTGGAAGAACCACGACAATTTGAATTTGGTCATCTGCTTCTTTAAACCGCCTGATGGTGTGCATAAGAATTGGGCTACCAGCAACACCTATAAATTGCTTGGGTGTATCAGATTTCATCCTACTACCGCTGCCGCCAGCGACTATTACAGCAAATTTTCTCATATTTATTTAATGGTCTGCTAATAGTGATATTTTTTCCAATTCTAATTAAAATGACCTAAAAAAGCAGGTAATTGGCCCGAAGGGTTATAACACAATACTGTAGATGCCAAAACGCGTTTGTAAATTAGACGAAAACTTACGAATTTCGGCAAATTTTATGATTTTAGGAATTGATATTTTTAAATCAAAAATCTAATAATGGTTACTGAGGAAAAAGAAAAGAATACAAATGAGGCTGTTTTTTCAAAAGACACCTATATGTTTTGGTACGATAGAATGCTTTTGATTAGGCGCTTTGAAGAAAAAGCAGGTCAATTATACGGAAGGCAAAAAATTAGAGGTTTTTGTCACTTATACATTGGCCAAGAGGCCTGTGCGGTTGGGGCAGCTACAGCTTTAAGAAAAGGTGACAAATACATCACAGCATACCGCGACCACGGCCAACCTTTGGCTTTAGGTACGCATCCTAATGCAGTTATGGCAGAGCTTTTTGCCAAGCAAACAGGTTGTTCTAAGGGGAAAGGCGGTTCTATGCACATGTTTGATAAAGAAGTAGGTTTTCTTGGTGGACATGGTATAGTTGGTGGCCAAATTCCATTGGGCGCCGGAATTGCTTTTGCCGAAAAGTATAATAAGACTGGAAATGTGTGTATCTGCTACATGGGCGATGGTGCTGTAAGACAAGGTTCTTTTCACGAGACTTTTAATATGGCCATGTCTTGGAAATTGCCTGTGATCTTCGCAATTGAAAACAATGGTTATGCTATGGGTACTTCTGTGCAGAGAACCTCAAATGTAACAGACCTTTATAAATTGGGTTCGGCTTATGATATGCCTTCTTACCCTGTAGATGCAATGCGTGTTGATGAAGTACACACTTCAGTAGCTGAAGCTGCGGAAAGAGCAAGGGCAGGTAACGGTCCAACCCTATTAGAGTTTAGGACCTACAGATACAAAGGGCACTCGATGTCTGATCCAGCAAAGTACAGAACCAAAGAAGAACTTGCAGACTACAAAAATCAAGATCCTATTGAGCAGGTTAAGTCTAAGATACTTGAGTTAGGACATGCCAAGGAAGAAGACCTTAAGGCAAAAGACAAAGAGATAAAGCAAATTGTGGCAGACTCTGTAAAATTTGCAGAAGAAGCGCCATATCCAGATCCTTCTGAAATATATAAAGACATATACATTCAAGAAGATTATCCTTTTACTACAAACTAAGCAGTTTGTGTATTGATCATTGATGAGGGCTTAAAATTGCTTTTTAAGCCCTTTTTTATTTTCCTTCAGCATTCTTTGACTCATTATTAAAGGCTGTTAGGTTAAAATTAATAGGTCAGTACTTTAAATTAAGAATTATTGTTTATTTTTGCAGCCTAAAAATTATTCCAATGGCAAAGAAAAATAAGACGGCAACGAAAAAATCTTCAGGGAAAAAAGCAGAGGATACCAAATTATACGAAAGCCCCGAAGTTTTACAGGAACAAATAAATAAGACCCAAGAATTTGCTGATAAAAACAAAAATTTATTAGCAGGAGTGCTTACCGTAGCCGTATTGATCATCGGCGGTATTTTTTGGTATCAGTGGTACGTCAATAAGCAAGATGTAACAGCGCAAGAGCAATTATTTCCTGCTGTATTTTATTTTGAAAAAGACTCACTTGTTAAGGCACTAGATGGTGATGGAAATTATACAGACGGCTTTGTCGCTATAAGCGAAGAC
>CAKZMZ010000317.1 GCA_937129345.1 uncultured Thalassovita sp.
CTTGGAGCAATGCGTCTAGTCGATTCCCTAAACATTATATATACAGAGAAGACCCCAACGATTTGGGCAATTACGTACTCATAGATAGTGTAAATGTTTCTGACAGAGGCTTTAACTATGTAGATGATGGTAGAAAACCTGGATTCCCTCTTGAAGATAAAGTAGAATATTGCTATAAGGTGCTTACCGTAGGCACTTATGATAATCTACAAATCAGAGACTCCCTGCTAAACATGTCGCAAGAAGCCTGCGCCGTTATCTTAGATACTTTGGCTCCTTGTCCACCTATTCTACAAATTCAAGAACCCAATTGCTCTGCTATTACTGTTCCTCTGGAAGACCAAAATGCACCATGTACAGAAATTGATACACTATTTTCTAATTCTTTAGCTTGGGAATTAGATAATAATCCAGTTTGCGAACAAGATGTAGCTGGATTTAATATCTACTACAGCCCTAGAGAAAATGGAGATTTTGAACTAATCGCAGAAAATGTTTTCAGCAT
Organism: uncultured Thalassovita sp.; assembly: GCA_937129345.1. Taxonomy (GTDB): domain Bacteria; phylum Bacteroidota; class Bacteroidia; order Cytophagales; family Flammeovirgaceae; genus Chondrinema. The sequence continues at coordinate 506 of CAKZMZ010000317.1, forward strand.
TACGTTTATACATGATAACCTATCCTCTTTGGCAGGCTGCTATGCAGTGACCGCTTTAGATCTAACAGGAAATGAAAGTGAATTCAGCAACATTGTTTGTGTAGACAACTGTCCTTTTTATGAATTGCCCAATGCCTTTTCGCCTAACGGTGATGGCGTGAACGACCTGTTCAGACCTTATAACTGTATCAAATTTGTGGAGTCTGCTGAGTTTACTGTATTTAACCGATGGGGTGAGGAAATGTACAAAAGTAATGAGGACATTCTTATTAATTGGGATGGTACCGACAACGACGGCGAACAGCTGAGCTCAGGAGTCTACTACTACCACGTTAAACTCAATACCATTAGGCTCAATCCTGATGATGAAGTGGTTAACCTAAAAGGTTGGGTAAAAATACTGGATGGAAACGGGCAGCAATAGTAATGTGTTTTAATTAGAATGAAAATAATATCTCATATCATGTTCATTTCTGTACACTTTTTTTTCTTGTAAAACATTTACAAAGAAAAAATAGTATTAAAGTGCTGTTTTTCAAACATTTACCTTAGTCTGCTCATCAAAGTTCTGACTACTATACATTTCTCAAAATCTGCAGTGGATTGTGGCGCAGTGCACAACTGGCGCACAATCCACTTGGCAATTACCATAAGGGCTGTGAGCCACAGCCCTTGGAGGTGAAAAATATAAAAATGTATAGTAGTGTGATCAAAGTTGTTTGGCTGTTCAGTTGCTACAGGCTTTAGCCTGTGGCCATTTTATAAGCGTTCATTGGCTTTAGCCAAAAGTATGCATTTGTAAATGCTATAAAACTAGTCTGCAAAATTTATTTTTGGCTAAAGCTCTTTTTTCTTCTCTGCTCCCCTGACTGAAGTTTGGGGCTAAGGAAATAGCTTTCCAAGCGATACTCAATTTTTTTAGTCCTAAAAGACTCAATTCACAAAACATAAAAAAGCCACTCTCTAACAAAGAGTGGTTTTTCATTTCGGTTGATCTGGGATAATCGACCTTTTAACGACACAATTTTATTTATTAGCTGGTTGAATTTTTTCAGGATCCTATTTCAAAACTTCTAAAGCGATCACTCTTTGGTGGTCACTACATTAGCAGAATCATTTCCGTTAATTACAATGATTTCTAGCTGTTCTATGGTGCTGCTGTCGTAATTCAAATCCTGCCCTTTTAAATCTACGGTCAAAGTCTCGCTAATGGCAGCTTCGCATAAATCGCCATGGGCATCGTGTATGAGATAAACCCTAAGTTGAAAAGGATAAATCTGAGGAGTGTGCTCTGGCCATAAAAGCTCAAAAGTGTGTTCTTCACATCCTCCCGAATAAGTTACCTGTATATGCAGCTTCTCCTCTTCAATAAATGCTTTTCTGATGATGAGCGGGTCAGAATCAACAGGGGTACCCATATCTAGCCTACCTGCCAACTCATCATAAAACTTTTGCCCTATTGTTATTTTCAACTTATTGTCCTCTAGCGCTGGTGCATCAAGATCATCCTCACAAGCAGTATTTAGCACAAGCAAAAAAAACACTGTACCAAACCACAATAAACCATTCAGTTTATCTATTCTTATTTTTATCTTTCTGAAAAAATATTTAGCATCCATACTGTATAAGTTGCAAAAGGTATAGCCTACACGAAGACAAAACATCAAACGCTGCTAACGACAAATGAAAATTTTAGAAAAGGGCACATCACTACTCAAAAAATGGGCTTTAGCGGTAAGTTGGAATTTCTTGGTTCTGATCACCACTAGTTTGCTTGCTATCTCCATTCCACTAGAGTTTGAATATTAAATATTCGATGAGCCTCTTTTAGCAGGCTTAAGTTACTTAGCTTATGCCATTTACGCTCTAGACATTTTGGTAAGCCTTACCTACAGCAAGCAAATGGATGGTAGCAAACAATTTGCACAGGGCAAACCAAAGAGAAAGTATATCAAAAAATGGCTTTTAATCGATGTTCTCTGTCTCCTACCCCTTCATATACTCTTTGGGTCTCCTTATTTGATGCTGCTAAGACTATTGAAAATATCCAAAGTAATTGCCTTTATGCAGCGCTTTCGGTATTATGAAATAAAATACAGCGCCACATTTACCCTTACCTATTCCATTTTCTGGCTCATATATTTATCGCATTGGGTAAGTTGCGGCTGGCTAGAGATTAACGGGAAAGCGCCCAATATAGAATACGAGAGCGCTGTATTGGAGCGTAACCACACTTACCACAGTTGGCTTTGGCGATGTAACCCCAAACCTGAACGACAATGCATAGATGATTTTTACCATGGTGCTGCAAATAATGGGAGTGGGCGTTTATGGGTATGTGATTGGTAATGTAGTGGGATTGATTTCTAAAAAAGATCCTACCAAAATTAAATACCTCGATAATATTGAAAAACTTAGGGCATTAATAACATCGAGAAGCTTATCCCCTGAGCTACAAAGAAAACTAAGCGACTATTTTACCTATTTATGGCAAAACAGATTGGGCTATGATGAAAGTGAATTTTTAGAAAAACTACCCGAAAATCTCCAGCATGAATTGAATAAGCACCTCAAGAGCGAAATTGTGAGAAAAATTGACATTTTTAGAGGTACTGGAGAAGATTTTATTGAAGATGTCACTATGTTTTTATAGCCTGAACTTATTACGCCTGGCGACATAGTATTTACAAAAGGAGATTACGGAACTGCACTTTATTTTTTAGTGAACGGATACTTGGAAGTACTATACGAAAATGGCAAACTGTTAAATGCCATACACAATGGGCAGTTTTTTTGGTGAGATCGTACTCTTTATGCAAACACAAAGAACAGCTACTATTAGAGCCCTTACCTACTGCGATATCTACAAACTTAAAAAAACAGGAATTTGATAAAGTGATACAGTACTACCCGCAAATAGCCAAGAAAAATAAAAAGAAGCTATTTTAAGGCAAAAGAGGTACTTCTAAAGCATCAATACTTGAAGAAAAATCAGTTGGGTGTATAAAATAATGTAGTGCAATTGGTCGGTACCAACGTAGTTTTGGCCAATCTATTTACATCAGAGACTTCTACTTGCTTGATCAAGTCCAAACTTTTATTTACCAAATGGGTATCGCCCAAAGAGGCTGCAAAGGCCAAAGACATGGCCTTAGAAAGCAGTTCTACCCTTGAAAATTCAAGCGTGGCCTCAGCTTGGTTTTTTACTTTTTCTAGCTCACTTTCTTGTACTCCCTTGCTAATGAGTTCATCTACGATTTGCTCTACGGCTTTGTTGGCTTCTTCAATAGGTATATCATTGTTAACCGTACCTGAAATAATGAATATACCTGGATCATCAGAGCCTGAGATGCTAGCGCTCAGGTTAGAGAACATTTTCTCTTTTTTTACCAACTGCTCGTAAAGTCTAGAAGATTTGCCCCTGCCCAAAACATCGCTGAGTAAATCTGTAGCTGTAAAATCAGGATGCAGTTTCTCGCACATGTGGTAGACCTTATAAAGATTGCTCACCGGCACATCTCCTTGTAGTTCTAATTTTTTAGCCTCTTTCTGTACAGGTTCTCGTTCAATAAGCAATTTGCCATTGTTGCCCGCCGGAATGTCTCCAAACCATTTTTCAGATAGTTTTTTCACCTGATCTAAATCTACGTTTCCTGCAACGACCAACACCGCATTATCCGGTCTATAATACTGATAAAAAAAGTGCTTAACATCTTCTAGAGTCGCGTTCTCTATGTGTGAAACGTCCTTGCCAATGGTTGGCCATGAGTAGGGGTGTTTCTCATAAACTACAGGCCGCAACTTTAGCCAAAGATCACCAAAGGGCTGGTTAAGGTAGCGCTGTTTAAATTCTTCAATCACCACTTTTTTTTGAAGATCCAATACCTCTGGATTAAAGGAAAGTGACATCATGCGGTCAGACTCCAACCAAAAGGCAGTCTCTATATTATCTGCAGGTAGGGTGACGTAATAGTTAGTTACATCGGGAGAAGTAAAAGCGTTGTTCTCCCCACCTACTCTTTGTAAAGGTGGATCATAAGATGGAATATTGGCAGACCCACCAAACATTAAATGCTCAAATAAATGTGCAAAACCAGTTTTATCAGGATTTTCATTCTTTGAACCCACTTTATACAGCACATTTACTACGGCCACAGGCACTTGTTTGTCTTCATGCACAATTACTTGGAGACCATTCTCCAATGTAAACTCTTGAAACGAAACCATAAATACTGATGAATTTTAATGAAATGCTTAATTGAGTACAAAAAACTTAAAAATGGTATTTACAGACTAAATATTTAGCAATTCATAAGGCTAAATAAGATGGAGTTTTGCATTTTTGCACCTCAATTTCAAGGGCACAAATATAACCCTTTAAAACTGAAACAGAAAACCGTATTTAAACGATGATTTTAAAAAAAGAATGCCCATTTTTTTATATAAAACTTAAATCTATTCAGCATTTACTTTTTAAAAATCTTTAGCCAAAAAAAATTTGCCGCAACCAAACTAAACGCGTAAAATTTTGATTAGGCAATCTTAGTGTTAGCAAATTCAAGAAGAGGACTCTTGAAAATATTAAAATTATGAAAGTACTAAAGTTTGGGGGTACCTCTGTAGGTACGCCTGAAAGCATAAAAACTGTAATAGCAATTGTTAATCAAGCACTTGAAGAAGAAAAAGTGCTTGTGGTAGTATCTGCTTTTGGAGGTATTACCGATCAGCTTATACAATTGAGTGAAATGGCGGCAAGTGGATCAGAAGCGTACAAAGAATTGTATGCTACATTAGAAAAAAGGCATATAGAAGCGATTCAACAACTGATCCATGCGAGAAGGCAAAGCGGGGTAATCGCAGAAACCAAATACATACTCAACGAACTCGACGATATTCTACATGGCGTTTTCCTTGTAAAAGAGTTGAGTCTTAAAATGAAAGATTTTATACTGAGTTTTGGAGAGCGACTTTCGGCACAGATTATAGCCGAAGCATTTAAAGAAACCGGGATAGATGCCCGCTACACAGACAGCCGAAAGTTGATCGTGACCGATAGGCAATTTGGTAATGCCCAAGTAAAGTTTGACCAAACCAATGAGCAGATAAAAAACTATTTTTTGGCTGCCCAAGGAGAGTTGCACATCGTTCCTGGTTTTGTAGGAAGAAGTCCGCAAAATGAGACCACTACCCTCGGCAGAGGCGGTTCAGACTATACTGCCGCTATTCTAGCAGCAGCTATCGGCGTAAATACCTTAGAAATTTGGACGGATGTAAACGGCATGATGACCGCCGACCCGAGAAAAGTAAACAAGGCTTTTACCATACCTGAAATATCCTACGAAGAAGCTATGGAACTATCCTACTTCGGCGCAAAGGTAATTTACCCTCCTAGCATACAACCGGTTTACCGCAGGGGCATCCCTATACATGTAAAAAATACCTTTGATCCTGAAGGAAAATTTACGGTAATCAGCAATTACGCCAAGGCAGATGATAAGCCGATAAGAGGCATCTCTACTATGGGCGGCATGGCATTACTTACACTAACAGGCAGTGGTATGATCGGTATTACCGGCACCTCTAAGCGCTTGTTTGGCTGTTTGGCAGATTATGGTGTTAATGTAGCCTTAATCTCTCAGGCATCTTCAGAGCATTCAATTAGTATTGCCATTTCAGAAAAAGATGCACACAAAGCAGAACAAGCCATAAAGGAAACTTTTAGAGAAGCTTTTGCCCAAGGTAGTTTAGATGCCTTATTGGTAGAAAAAAGCATGACCATTTTAGCAGTAGTTGGCAAGAACATGAAACGTTCGCCTGGAGTGTCAGGTAGATTGTTCAGTGCCTTGGGAAGCAACGGCGTAAACGTACTAGCCATTGCGCAGGGGGCTTCTGAGCTCAATATCTCTATTGTAATTGATGAAAAAAATGCAGAAAAGGCGCTCAAGTTGTTACACGAGGCTTTTTTCCTTTCTAAAACCAAAGCATTACACGTATTTATTGTAGGAGCTACCGGTATGATTGGCAAAACCTTGCTCAAACAAATAACGCTTCAAAGTGAAAACCTTAAAAAGCAAATCGGGGTAGACTTTAAAGTTATAGGGCTTACCAACTCGCGCAAACGATTCATGAACCTCGGTGGAATGGATCCTGCCGAGTGCCTCAAGAGCCTAGAAATTAAAGGGAAGCCCGCTGATTTGCCACAATTTATAGACAACATGATTGCTGCTAACTTACCAAATAGCGTGTTTGTTGATACAACCGCACACCAAGAAGTAGCCGACAATTATGATAAGATACTTGATGCCAGTATCGCTATTGTAACTCCAAACAAATTGGCCTGTTCTGGCAAATTGGATTATTACAAAAAGCTTAAGGAAATAGCGCTAAAGCGAAACACACATTTTTGGTTCGAGACCAATGTTGCAGCGGGATTACCGGTTATAAGCACGCTCAATGATCTCTTGCACAGTGGCGACAAAATACTAAAAATAGAAGCCATACTTTCTGGAACGCTCAACTACATTACCAACCACGTAAGTAAAGAAAAGAGCATTAGCGCAGTAATTAAAGATGCGGTTAAGGCTGGTTTAACAGAACCTGATCCCAGGGTAGATTTAAGCGGTGCTGATGTAGCCAGAAAAATTTTAATTTTAGCTAGAGAAATGGGCCATGAGTTAGAAATGAAGGATGTTCAAATAGAGCAGTTCATTCCAGAAGAATGCCTAGGCACCTCCGATCTTAGAACTTTCTTAGAGAAGCTGGAGGAATTTGACGATACTTTTGAAAGGCAGCGTGCAGAAGCCGAAGCACAAGGCAAAAAGTTTAGGGTCATTGCAAGTCTTGAAAATGGAGTGCCCAAAGTAGAAATGAAATCCTTTGACATACAGCACCCCTTTTATTTTGCAAAAGGCAGTGACAATATTGTACTGTTTACCACCAACCGATATAAAGAATTGCCGCTTATGATCAAAGGTCCAGGTGCCGGTGCCGAAGTTACTTCTGCAGGGGTGTTTGCAGATATTATTAGGATAGCCTATTAAGCAAAAAAGCTAGGTTATAACCTAGCTTTTTTGTTAAAATTAGAAACATCAAAAAATTAAAGCGATTGATGCTGAGGTTTAAAAGTCACAATACCTAGTTTCAAGATATTTTCAAAATACACGAAAGCCTCTATCGCTTTATTTACAATCACCTCCTGCTTTTCTTCTGTATTGGCCATAATGGTAGCCTGCATGATAAACTTTTTCCAGAACTCTCCTGTCTCCTCGCCATAGCAACCGTAATAATTAAAAGAACTGTTGCCTTTTATTTTTTCATTCTTACCAAGTTTCCTTCTAATAACTGCACCGCCCAGAGTAGACCCCTCTAAAACATACATTGCCCCAATGGCCTCTTCGGCTGTTTCAATCTTAAGATGTGGCAATTGTTCAAAATTGAGTGCTTCTTCTTCTAATCCTAACTCTAGTAGGTCGTACTTTAACAAATGCGTTTTTTTCCTTCTCTCCACCTCAAGCCTAATAGCTTCTTTTTCTGAGAAAACCTTTTCAAAAAATGGCTCTATATTTTTGTGGAAATAATGTTGCTTTAGTAGCAATTCTTTATACTCTTCTATATTAATGGTTCCTTCCATTATTTTATTGGAATAAGCCAGTTCTTCAACCTTATCGTGGTGAGGTTTGGTGGCTGACTTAAGCAATTGCATGATCATAGTTGAAAAAATTTATGATTAAAAAATTATTCAGCACTCCATAAAGTACATTCTTGAAGCGTATCGAAAAATCCTGTATTAATTTTATCGTCTTCTACTACTTCGCTAAGCATTTGTTTTACCAATACTTGCCCTGCTGTTTTCTTAGGAACGGTTACTCCAATCTTCTTAATTTGCTTGTAGTGCAAAGCATCTAAAAGACGGGTAACTTCCCACATGTGTTTACTTTTCCTGTTAAAATCTTGCCCTAGAGATAAGAAATTCATCAATATATGATAATCGCCCCCTTCAGATATTAAACCGTTCAATCTATCTACATCTGAGTTGATTTCTTTTTTTGTTGGTAGCTTATCCCAAGTTAATACAACAAGTTTGGTATTGTTTGCTTGGCTTTGCAAATTAAAAACCATAGGGTTCTTATTTAACTTCTTCTTAATTTTTTTCTCCACGAGCAAGTTTTCGAAATAGCTGAGCAACTGCTCGTAATAATCAAAAACACTGGCTGTGCTGTCTATTACAGCTTCACTAATTTGCTCACGCTCGCAACGCTCGTTAAAATGCTTGGCAAAAGATTTCCATTTTTTTGAGAGCATGTTGCCATAGCAACCGTAAAACGAAAAATTTAAGTGGCTTAGGTTTGTATGTTTCAGCAAACTCTTTTTAATAATTGCCCCACCAATTGCCGTACCCTCGGCTACGTAAAGTGCCGCCAAAGCTTTGGGTTCTGTATCTATATTAATTGTAGGCAACTTTTTAAGTGCGGCCTTGCTCATTAAATTGTTGGGAGCGATACCTAATTGAAGCAAATCTTCGATAATGTATTGAACCTTACTTCTGCTTTTAAAATCGATGGCCCTTAAAAAAGAAGTAGGCACCTGCTCAAAAATTTTTTTTTCGAGGGTGCCATGAAAATAATAGTTTGCAATAATCAAAATGTGATACTCTACCAAGGAAAGCTCACCTCGCATGATTTTATTGGCATACTTCCCATTCTTAATCTTTAGGTGCTGTTCCTTGGTGCTCTCTCTTAATTGCTCAAATACCATATCATTTCTTGTTTTGGCATTACCAACTATCAGTAGAACCAGAAGCAGAAGAAGACTCGGGCACTTCTGAAATCCAGCCTTTTGCCTCGTCAAAATCTTCAAAAAATCCAAGGTTTACTTCTTGCTGTGGCAATGCTCCGTAAATAGATTTGATAGCTATCTGAGTAACAAAGCTTTGAGGTATCACTATAGCCAGTTTATTGACTTGCTTCTCCAAAACTTTGGGAAGCCACTCTTTGGCCGTCCAAACCTGATCAGACAAGCTCATGATAATATTTAAGGCTTGCAGATCTATGAGAATGGAAGGAGAATCACCTTGTTCCAGAGCTTCCAATACCTTTTCGTTACCTTCTCGGTACTGTTCTGAAGAAGGACTCTCCCCCCAGCGCATGACGGCACATGCACCCTCCTCTTCATATTCTATTAATAGATAATCCTCTTTATAAAATTCCATAATATTTGATCTATTTAAAACGATGGACAATTAGAACCTACGGGCTTATCAGTTTATTTGCATGAGTTTATCACGCAAATGCTTCACTGCATCCACCTCGTAAGGTATCCATGGTATTGAAGTACCCCGTACTAATTGTTTCCATGCATTAAACGCACTCCTTGGAGTTAACGCAGTCGGATTATACTTATCAGGGAATAACGTTGAGCGGTCAGGATTCCCTCCCCAAACGCACTCTGTAGGCTGCTCCCCTCTAAAGAATATGGCATAGTTTGTTCTAGAACTATTGATAGGGACAATAAGTACACCACTACCAGTAGTTGCTATTTTTTCTGCCATACCATTTAACGAAGTAGCATATCTTTTAATATACTGCCCAAAGTTGCTCGTGTAGATAAGTCCATCATTATCGTCTTTAAAAACCACACCGCTGTATTGATCGCACAATGTATTAACCAATTGCTGTATGTCTCCAACCTCAGGTGTTTTACCCGCCGTAGTAATGGCACCGTTAGCAAAAACAGCAATACCATCTGCTGTTGCCATTTCTAACAAATCATTTTGATTGGCGATAAGGCCTTGAGGTACATTGCCCGAAGACTCTATGGCCGCTAATACACGGTCTCTAATTCCGTTGATCTTAGATTGGTATGCCTGCGGTTGCTCTTTGGCTTGTAATAGCTCAGGAAATACTTGAGCCACTTGAGAACAAATAGTTCTGTGCGTAAAAGAAACCTCTTTTGGCCTCATACTATGGCAAGTAAACAATGCCCAAAGTCTACCATTAATTACCACAGGAAAAGACATAGTCGAGCTTACGCCCATATTGTTCATGTACTGCAGGTGGCAATCTGGACAAGAACGCAACTGCGCATAAGTCATGTCAATTGGCGCTGGGTTATTCGAAACCACTTTGGTAGGCACGTGAAATACGTGTGGAATGTAGCGGCAAGGGTTTTTGGCATATAACTCTCTTGTTTTGGCCGGAGTTTCCCAAGCAGGAAAACGCTGCCCCATAAAAGAGCTAGTACCCGGTGAAAGCGATTCGGCGATTACCTGTCCGTTCCACATCTCATCGTACTTGTAAAGGGTGATCCTATCGTAACCGGTCACTTTTCTGATTTGATCAACCGCCACTTGGCAAAGCTCCTTAGTGCTTTGGGCGCCCATTATCTGGGTAATGGCTTCTTGAGAAAGATTACGGTAAGTATCTATATTGCTCTCGCTGGCATTGATCACCGGTTCCAATTCTAAAACCAAGGTGTTGTCTGCCCTGTGCAAGATAACATCAAATGGCTTGTTGTTAACATTTAACCTCAAGGGGTTTACCATTTGAAAACTCTTAGAACCTAGGTTACTCTTTAGTACGTTTAGATCGTCGGGTGCTAAGATGCTATCTAGGGTTCTGTCAAGTACGTTTTGGTAAGGAATACCAAATACTTTTAATGTGTTCTCACTAACGTGTGTTACTTTTAAGTCGGGTTCTGTAGCACCAATGTAAACCCCATGCGGCTGTATGCTTCCAGGTCGGTGTATGTTGCTAATGTCTCCACACTTTCTTATGATTTCCTCATCTTCTCTATCTGTTTGAGGAAGTACCTGAGAAATAAATAATGGCCTTTCTGACATGTTCTCGTATTTAAATGTTCAAAAAATGCTTCAATAATTCATGTTTGACCTTAAGAATTTGTCAGGATATTTTTAGTGGATTTTGGTTCTTGGTTGGTTTTATTTTTTGTTAATCTATCTGTTAACATACTTTTAGAAATTATATTATTTCGCGAATAAAAATTTCTAAAAATTATATTCTGAATGTCTTTTTAAGGCTGTTTTTTATCTTTTTGTAAAATTTAGCGGACATTTAAATCCTATAAAGCCTTATTGGTATCAGTTAAATTTTTGGTAGTGTATTTAGGATAAAAACCAGAAACAGCCATATTTAACTTATGGCTGTTTTCGGTTTAATATTACAACATCATGTCTCTGTAAGCAGGGAAATAGTAAGTATCTTTGCTCTCGTCTCTAAACACATCCTCTACAGCATTGATACCTTTGTCTGTAATGCCTGCAAAGAAAAAATGCTCCTGGCTGTCTGATTGGGCCCTAGGTCTTAACAAGCCTTCTCCGCACAAGTAATCAAAGGCAGATTTAAACACTTTATAACCGAGTCCTTCTTCGCTAGCGAGGTCTCTCATATTGTAGCCAAAGTCCATGCTTGCATTACCTTTGCGGTACAATGCATATAATAACATAAAACGCTCTGTTCTTTTGTAATGAACAATACCAGTCATAATTACTTATTTTAAAAAATTGAAATTATTAAAAATCGATTTACCCTATAGTAAATCTGTATTTATTAGACTTATGGATTATCTCATCATGTCTCTAAAAGACGGGAAATAATAAGTTTGTCTGTATTGATCGAGAAATACCTCTTCCACAGCCTTGATTCCATTGTGTGTAATGCAGGTATTATATTCTCCACCGCCGTCTCTTTTTTCTACAAAATTCTCCTCAAGGAAATATCTGTAGATTTTCTTGAACTGCGGTAAGCTGAGTCCCCTGTTCTTGGCTAGGGATTCTAGGTTCATGGCATAATCATAATCTGCTTCCGAAGCAATGTACAGGGCAAAAAGCAGGTAGAACCTTTGTGTTTTTATATCATTCGTGATGTTCATATGCTTATAATTTTCTTTTTGAAAGGACTATAAAGCCCAAAGTGTATTTTGATTCTAACTGGCCTGACCTCCGGGTATGAGACGCATGTAACCCACACTAAAACCGGGAGCTCAGTAAACATGAATACTTTAAGAGTTTACTGCCTCTTCTAGGGTCTGGCAAACTTTAATGTCAAAAGTATGTACTATACTTCCTGGATCCTTGCGCTTGATCTCAGCTCTACCTGCCTCTATGCACTTTAAGAACCAATCCTCGTTGGAGAACAACTTGCGGTGTACAGACAAGCCGTATTTGTGGTACATTTCAACTTTCCACTCTAGGTAATACCACTCCATGGTTGGCTGGTGAAAACCCTTAATGGCGCGCTTATCGAACACAAACTTGTCGCAGCCGTAGGCCTGTATCAGTTGTGCTTTTTTCTGTAATACACCCATAAACTTGTCTATAGGCGTGTAAGGCAATAGCAGTTCACATATGATCGTATTTGCATCATTTGCAGTGAAGATTTTTGCGTAAGTATCCGCATACCTTTCTGTGAACCGCTCTTCGATCAATTTCAGGTCTTCTTGAGTCATCATAAATCTAAAGAATTAAAAAACTATAAATTCAAACCAAAAATTAGGGTATTATCTACCTGATTTTCAGGTTGTAACTCTTGCATATACCCCGATAAATTATCTTTGTGTTCAGTAAAATCTAATTGATAAGTATTGATGAGCATTTCTTGTAGGCTCATAAAATTACCTCCTCCTGGCTTCTCGTAAACGGTGTCCATAGGTTGTGAAACCATGTAAACGACTGCTCCTTTTCTGCCGTTGATCTTGCTTACCTTGTAAGCCTGTTCGTTCATTTTTCTTCCTTCATTCTTGCCACTTTGCAGCAATCTGTATTTATCTTTTTGAGCATAGAATAGTTCGTGCTCTGTGCTCGAGAATTCGATCTCCAATGTTTTATTTCTGATGTTGAGCACACTTACTTGCGTATCTCTGGCCTCCTCTCCTATGCTATCGTAAATATTGGCAGTGCCCTTCATAAACTCTGCTACCAAATCTGCTGTGCCTTCTATTCTCCTCTCTACAATTAAATGGTGCAATAACATGCTGCTCAAAGAATTGAACACGATAGAAGAAACCCCTTTTAGCAAACTGTCTACCACTACGATCACGGTGTAAGAGCGCAGCGGTCTCACATATAAATAAGATCGGCTGTTGCCCTCATGCATAAATTCAGCTAAAAAATGATGTTTAAAGTTGGCATCGAGCTTTGAGGGCAGATCCATGTATTCTTTAAAAACCTTGTGGGCCACTTCCAATGACTGTTCGTCTTGCTGGCTTATTTCGTTACTTTCTTGTGCCTCAGTATCATTGTTGGCATTTTCAACCTTTGCTATAGTAACCTCAACTTCTGAAGTATTTTTCTGCTCCTCTATTTCATTTGTATCGTCTTCCTCAACTTGCTTCTCGGCAACTTCTTCTTTTTGCTCGGTCTCTTCTACACTTGGCGCTTGATTTGGCTCTTGCGCAACTTCAGCTTCTGCACTATCGGTATTCGTTTGTTCTGTTGAAGCGCTATTTTGCTCGGCATTGCCTTTTTCAGACAATTCGCTTTGGAGATAACCAATGGTCATCTCCATCATTTCTTGTTGAGATAGGATCTCTTCTTGTAAATTTTCTTCTATTGCTTTGTACTCTTTTAAAATCTCGTCTACCTCTGCCTCGGATCTGTGTGTTTGCAACAAATGCCTAATGGTCATTTCCATCATTTCTTGTTGCGAGTGTATCTCCTCTTGCAGGCCTTCTTCTATTTCTTTAAATGTTTTGCGCTCATCGTCAATCTTTTCCTCAAAAGCGAGATCTATATTTTTAAGGGTCATCTCCATCATGCCTTGCTGGGCTATGATCTGCTCTTGCAAGTTTTCTTCTATTTCCTTAAATGCTTTGCGCTCCTCATCAAACTTCTCATCTACATTGGCCTCTATATGCTTAAAAGTCATTTCCATAACTTCTTGCTGTGAGACAATTTGCTCTTGCAGATTTTCTTCAATCTCCTTAAATAGCTTCCTTTCCTGGTCCAACCTGTCATCCAACTGGCTGTCTACGTGCTTCAATGTCATTTCCATCATTTCAGACATAGAAGTAACCTGTTCCTTCAATGCTTCATTTTCTTCAGTGAGTTGATCGAATACTTCATTATCTACATTAGATGAAGATTTTACAGGGGCTTCTTCTGCTTGTATGGTCTTTTCTACATTTTGCACCCGGTGTTTTTGTTCGATGTTTTCTTCACTAATTTCTGCATTGAGTAAGGCGGAAAGTCGCTCGTCAATATCATCAAGCTCAGCATGCTGGCTATTGCTAGCCTGAGGATGCTGCTGCATAAACTTGATGATTCTGATCAATAGCTTTAAATCGCGGTCACTCATACAAATATTTTTTATGCTCGCCGAAGGCTTGCTCTACAGCAAACAACATTTGCTTATCTAAAAAAAATTAAAGTGTTCACAGGCGGTATTTGCCCGCGTTCTTTTAAGGATGGTTTTGAGATTGGCTTGTTAAAGCAGGTAGTAGGTATTATAAAAATCGGATGTTTACTCCGATGAAAAAATCGCTTTAATAACGAGGATTGTTTTTTTTATTTATTGCTATCGGGAAAAACAATTATGGCAATCAGGAAAACTTGATATTACTGGGGTTATAGCCAAAATGTTTTTTAAATGCGATGGTAAAATAGCTTACAGAGGTATATCCTAAAGTATGTGCTGCCTCAGAAACTGACAAAGCATTGTTCATAAGTAAGATACGGGCCTTCTCCATTCTGGCTTGTTGAAAGTATGCAAATACAGAGACCCCAAACACTTGTTTGAACTGCTTCTTTAAATAACACTCGTTGGTACCTACTTCGGCAGCCAAGTCACTTATTTTAGTAGGTACGGCCAAATCGCTGATCAAAATGTCTTTGGCCTTGTGCATACGCCTAATATCTTGTAAATCCAAAGAGTGCCTTTTTATTAAATCTACCCGAAGTACATCAGATAGTTGATTAAGAAACAAGATGAGCAACTCAATAGACTTGCCCTCTAAGAAAAAGGACTTCATACTGCCCTTGTACGGGCAATATATGATCTGATTGATTATGTTATTGAGTTCAATAGATAGTTTGAGGTCGTTTCTAAAATTGAAATCGTTGTCTTCTCTTATGCTATTGACTACTTGTAGAGGAAGCTCTTTCTCAATTTTGGCAAGATATCTTTTTACTAAAGAAGGGTGTATGTACAACATTACTGTAGAAATACGCTCATTGCCTGGAATATCTATCACTTCCACGTCTTTGTTTAATACAAAAATAACCCCATCGTTCCTTTTTAAAAGATGGTTGTCATTAAAATTGACGTGATTGATTTTTACCCTGCCTTGCGTACAAAATATATAGCCAGAAAGTTTGCTGTCCAGCTCTAAGGTTCTTGTAATGGAAAGGGCTTTCTTGAGATTAAACTCATTGGTTACCAAGTCCATACCTTCGCAGAGTGGAATGTTCGTAATAGAGATAAGCCCAAGTTGCTTGATCATCTCTTCCCGATCAACAAATAATTCGTTTACTTGGGAGGTAATCTGTTCTTTCTCTTTTACAATTTCATGGATGTTTGATACCGTGGTTTGTAAATTCATCAAAAAATTCAAATTTCCATATTAAAAAATTTATCGGGTAACGTACACCGCCCCTTGATATTACCTGAGGCTAAAAAATTTTGTTTTGGGGTAAATTACATCTACCAAACACTCGTATTTATCGAAATTTTATGACGTGTTGCCCTTTACATTAATAGCTGCAAGTTCGGAAAAATTTACTCTATTAAAAATGTAATAAATGCCCAAAACTTACGCTATTCTTTCAATACAATTAACCATTCCTTAAGCATATCTAGTTACCTACTAGCGTTTATTTTTTCGCAGTAAATTTTTTTAACTTTAGCACTTACCTACTGCTAAATAGCTCTTTTTCTATGGAATTTGGTTTAATTACGCGTTTTCTGTGTTTTTGTGCAGGTGCAAGCCTTAAGGTATTAAAGGAATGTCCTATCGAGGTGAATAAATATATTGGAATTGGCGCCACAGTTTTGTTCACTGGTGTTTTAGCCGCAATCTCGGGTAGCTATGCTTTGTACAGTGTTTTTTATGGCACAACAGGAGCTATTTTCTTAGCAGTGTTTTTCGGTATCTTTTGGGGTTTGCTCATTTTTAATCTAGACAGATACATAGTTTCTAGTCTCAAAAAAAACGGTAATAAGTGGAAAGAGTTTGCCACGGCCTTTCCTAGATTATTGGTTGCCGTAGTTATTTCTATGGTGATTGCCAAGCCTTTAGAGGTGCGCATTTTTAAAGATCGGGTTGAGCGACAAATACATGAAAACAAGTTGAGAAAACTTGTAGACGACAAGAAGAAAATCAACGAAATCTACGAGCAAGACAAACTGAATGATGCGCTGATTACCAAGAACAGCGAACTGGCACGTATAGAAAAGGAAATGAACTCTCTACCGGAGGGTGCAGCATTTCAAAAATTGTACACAGCAATGCAAGAAGCAGAGCGTGATTTTGAGGAGACCTCAACGGCAGGAAATAGCAGGATAAAACAGTTGCAACGCAGAATAAGCCAAATTTACGAAACTCAGCCCAACCGTTTGTTTGATGCCAAAGGCAGGCTGATTGCAGAAAGTATTACACCTGGAGCCTACAGAAAAATACAAGCATGCAACAGAGAGGCTTATTTGCTGCGAAAGAAAATTGATGAGAAAGAAGAAAAATTTCTACAATTGCAAAAACAGGTAGATAGACTGTTGGCACAGCATCGTACGCAAGTTCAAGACCGACTTGCACAAGCCAAAAAAGAACTTACCGCCATTAATAGAGAAAAAGCAGTGGCAGATTCTCTGGCTTATTCACAGTTTGCAAGGGGCAATCAGGTAAACCAGAAAACCTATCAAGCAACGCTGATCACTCAGTTAGAAGCCATGGGCACGCTCACCGAAGAGCGCTTTACAACCATGTGGTGGGCAAGTTTCTTTATTTCCCTTTTATTTATTTTGGTAGAGACTTCTCCTATTATTGTAAAGCTAATTGCACAAAAAGGCCCTTACGAAATGATTATGGAGAGGCATGAGTATGAAATCATGCTGAGCAACAAAAAGAAAATCAGCCTGATCAAATCGCAGATTGGGCAAAAACACTTTTTGGAGCAGTTAGAAATGGAGGCTGAGGAAAAAGAGCAAATGCAGCAGCATAAAAAAGAAAAGACCAAGCAATACGCTACTGCCTTTGAAGCGCCGTCACCACCCAATTTTGAATATGAGGAACCAAGCGCACCTGCCCTAAATAGCGCTAAAGAAGCAATGGTAAAAAGCAAAGAATTGCCAAGGGCATATATGCAAGAAACACTGCTAGAGGGCATTACTTGGAAAAGAACCGATGCCAACGATGCCCTGTGTTACGTATTTAGAAATCGCAAAAAAGACAAACCGGGCGAGTTTTTACTGATCTCTAATGGCGATGTGAGTTATGGGAAGTGGGACTATTCAGACAAGCAAAAAATTTGGATAGAGTTATGGGGCGAGAGATTTATTTATGAAATACGCGGGCTTAACAACCTCTACTTGCAACTAAAAAAGCAATACGACCACACCACCATGACTTTTAGGCGAATGTGACTTTTGCTTTATAAGCATCTAGTTAGTTATTAAAAAAGAAAAGTTCCATCAGCTTAAAAAGCCAGATGGAACTTAATATGTTTATTTGAGAAGTAACCCACCTTGCGGCAGGTTCTATTATTAGTGTCTATTTAATATTCTTAGTGAGAATATCTTTTCCTTTTTGTAGCAGATTTTACGCTAGATTTTAACTCTTCTGCCTTTTCTGTCGCTTTGCTCACTTTATCATGTTTTAAGGCATCAATTAAATTATACTCAAGGCTAATGCCTGTTATGCCGGTAACTACTAAGTAAAAAGAGATAAAGAACAAATAAGGCAAGTTCAGCGCAACTAATACAAAGCCTAATGGCAAAGACAAAATAATTCTTGCCAATCTGTCTCCTGTACTGGTGTTTACTTCAATGTTTGACATAGCGATTTCTATTTTGAGGTTTTTGATTTTTTTAATTATAAATCAAAGGTAGGGTTTTACATACCTCTCGATCATGACCGTAATCACAGTTGATACATATTATTTATGATTGATATCAACAATCTTTGAGACAAGTCTTGCACGGATCCGCTATTTTTGCTGAAACCAGGGAAATCTTTACAGATTAATTTGGTTACCTTAGCAGAGTTTAAATTTAGTATACATACAATATGAGTAGCACTACAGGACCAGCGAAAAAACAGAAAGATAGCCCTTTGCTCAATTTCGCTATCAACATCATCATCCCATCTGTAATATTGATGAAATTTAGTGGTGAGAGCCAACTAGGCCCTGTAAAGGGATTACTAATCGCTATTTCATTCCCATTATTTTACGGAATTTACGATTTTATTAAGCAGAAAAAGGTCAACTTTATTTCAATCTTGGGCTTGGTAAGTATTTTAATTACTGGTGTAATCGGCTTACTACAGCTTGATTCTCACTGGATTGCTGTTAAAGAAGCCGCTGTTCCGTTGATCATTGGTTTGGCGGTAGTAGGCTCGCTTTGGACGCCGTTCCCACTGGTAAAAAAACTTTTATTTAATGAGCAGATCATAAATGTGCCTAAAATAAACCAACATTTAGACGAAAGAGGCAATGCTGATCAGTTTGAGAAAAAGATGACAACGGCCACTTATCTTTTGGCCGCATCATTTTTGGTATCTGCCATATTAAATTATGTACTAGCCAAAATAATAATTAAAAGTCCTTCAGGCACAGAAGCATTTAACGAAGAATTGGGTAAAATGACCGCCTTGAGTTTTCCCGTTATTGCGGTGCCTTCTACCATAATTATGGTTTTAGCACTTTGGTTTTTGGTAGATGGGGTTAAAAAACTAACAGGGCTTGAATTAAAGGAGATTTTTAATGATCCTGAAAGCTGAATTGTTAATTAGTACTGTACAAAGTTTATTACTACTCAGGTATAATCCCGAAGGGATGAAACTATTATAGAAAAAACGTTAAAAATAAGTTCAAATCCCGAAGGGATGAGATATAAAAATACCTTTTGTGCCAGCTTTAAAAGGGTTTTCCTCGATGTAATATCACCATTTCAGGGTTTTGTTTAAATATTTATGATCGATGCTATTATAATAGCACCTCTTCGAGTTTTTTTATGCCTGCCTGAGTAATTACCAAAGTCGTTAAATAAGCTTAAGTTGAAAGGTTTTCCTGTTAGATTTAATCTTTTATTGCTGTTTTTCATCAAAAGAATAAACAGCTAATAAATTCAAATTTATTTATAATTTTAAAGTACTTTGTATACTCCTAATTGTTAATTGTTTTAATTAAAAAAGGAGATAAAAGCTAAATCGAAAGTTGACAGAAACACAAATGCATCAAATTCTCAACTTAACAACTCTACAAATAAACACCTCAGACCATGGCGAAATTTACTGAAACCCTTTCCGACTCCATAATTGAGTTTATACAAGAACAAAAAATGTTCTTTACTGGCACTGCCCCTGCCAATGGCCGCGTAAATGTATCGCCTAAAGGCATGGATACTTTTAGGGTGCTTAATGAGAAAGAAGTGGCTTACCTCGACCTTACTGGAAGTGGCAACGAAACCGCTGGACACATCAACGAAAATAGCAGGCTTACTTTTATGTTTTGCAGCTTTACTGAAAAACCCCTCATTTTAAGATTGTACGGGAAAGGCGAAGTAATCAAACCTGAAAGTAAGCAATGGGAAGTTTACGCCACTCTTTTTCCTCAAATCACGGGTACTCGGCAAATCATTAAAATGAATATTGAGTCTGTACAAACGAGTTGTGGTTTTGCAGTGCCTTTCTATGAGTTTAAGTCTGAAAGAAATGTGTTGGCAGATTGGGCCGAGAAAAAGGGAGAAGATGAACTTGGAAAATACCGCGATCAAAAAAACACCTTAACGATTGACGGTAAACCAACAGGGTATTAACTATTGGCTATTAAATTTTTTTTCCTACCCTATACACCAATTAAACCTTACCATTACATTTTTGCTTTATTTTAACTCAATACCAGAAATCAATTCATCCATTTGGTTTTTATAGTTGGCAAATAAACTTTTACTTGTATAACTTAAAAATTGTACAGCATAATCTTGGGCGGCATACAAATTACCGTAATACACAAAGCCAATGCCTGATATCTCCGCTTCAACCTGTATTTGCAACATCTCTTTGCCATTGATTATTTTCTTCTCATTTTTTACTAGCTGTACGTTGTTTGCAACCCTTCTTGCATTGTTTAAAACAGCCTCCTTTAGATCATCTAATGTAAAGTTGCCCCTTTCCGCAATCACCATGCCCCAGGCTTCATCATTATAAGTAGCAAATTGTAGCTCTGCCATGGCATTGAGGTTGTAATCTGGGGCTGTCCAAAGGTTGCTATCAAACCACACTACATAATTAAAAGCCATGCTTTGCTGATAGGTTTTTCCTGCCTTATCTACATTAACAACATTTGCATTATTATTTATAGTTTTATTCTCCTTAGAGTTGTAAGCAACAATTGAAGCATTATTGTTAGAAGTATTTTCTTGTATTGGCTTAGGTTCTACCTTACTTGCAATCATTTGTGTTGTTTGGTTGGCAAACACTTGAGCCTGCTTTTGCCAAGTTCCTTGCGTATTTTCAATCTTTACCTCTCTCTTGCCTGCTTTCAAATTTTTGATGGGCACCACTGTACCCTCACTTACATCGGCAATAAACTCTCCATCAACATACAATTTACCCGAAATGTAACTGGTGATTTCTACCGTACCACTAATGACTTTTACCTCCCCTAATTCCACTACTTTTGGCTTGGGATTGACTTGCACAATATCTTCATCAGACTCTAATATGATCACAAATTCGCCCTCGTCTCCAGTTAGGTTGGCAAATTGGGGTGTTTGAAAACCGCTCGTAAGTGTAGTTACTGAAGAGGACAAATAAGAATACAACTCAGTACCTGTGATAATACCGTTTCTATCGCCATCTGCCAGTTCCTTTTCTATGCCATCGAGTAGTTTATAGGTAAAAGCGCTGTGCCCCCACTCAGGACTTTCTTGTACTTCCTGCCCACGCTTGCCTGCTGTTATGATCTGCCTAGCTTTGCTATTGGATATTATTTTAAGGTAATTGAGGGTCTCATCGGGAAGAGAACGGCTTGATGCAGCAGCGTAACCTCCATAACAAGCATCTACAGCCAAAAGAATATGTTTAGCGGGCAACTTCACCAACCTTTCTCGCAAATCAGTCATTGAGATACCATCGATCTCAATATCTTCTTGGCTAAAACCTGAGGCATTCTGCGTAACCAAAAACCCGATTTCTGCGCTGCCCTTCCCGTAAGAGATGCCGTGGCCGGCAAAGTAAAAAAACAATTGATCCTCTTCGGTCATTTTACTTCTGAGTGCACTAATGGTTCTCAAGATTTCTCGCCGAGTGCCTTTTTCATTTTCTAGGGTAATTACTTCATAAAAACCCAACCTATCTTTAAACAAATCTCTTATAGAGTGGGCATCTGCCACCGCGTAATTGAGCGGAGTAATGCCATTTTGATAATTGTCTATACCAATGACCAAGGCATACTTTTTATTATAAGCTTTAAAACCAGATTTTTCTTCTAACTCTTTTACTACTTTAAAGCCTCTTTGGGTTTTCTGTGCATTGGTATAAGAACAAAACAAACATAAAGAAAAGATGTAAATGCAAGCAATAGTGAAACGCATCAATATAAAATTGTAGTCATGTAAAAAGCGGAGCTAGTCTATTTCGGTATGTTGGATGAATGAAGCAATTATAAAAATAAGTATTTTAACAATAGTTTGAAACGGGATAAAATAGAATCTGCCGAATTTTAATTGTTGATAAATGTTTTTGGGTACAATAATCTACTCAACTTGCTTAACTATACACTTTTCTGTGTATACGATAAAAAGCTTTATTTGCTCGTAGCCCATTTTTCTAAATGCGGCAGCATAACTTTTGATCTGTTGGGCATATTTTTCTTCGTTTTCTTGTCCTGTTTTATAATCGATGATCGCCAATTCATCCTCATATCTTACAATGCGATCCGGCCTTAAACTTTTTCCTGCAGAAGCCCTTTGCCCGCCCAAAATAATCTCTTTCTCATTCTTTACTTTTATTTTATCTGATTGAGTGAAGTACTTTTCGATCAAGGGTAAATCCACCACTTTTTGCATTTTTTCTTGGTAGTTGGCAACTTCACTTTCTAAAATCAAACCTTCTTTGTGCAAGTCTGCCACAGCTTTTGGTATATCTTCTTTGAATTTGACTTTCTCAAATGCATAGTGCACCAAAATCCCTTCTTTTCTGGCCGAAAATATTTCGTTGAGAGAAATGTCGCTATCATCGTAGCGCAAAGTATTTTTCCGCAACCTAATTTTATTGAGGCTTGAGGTATGAATAAATACATCCAAATTATAATGTGAAATGCTTGCGGCAACATCTTCTTGCTTAGCTTCTGAAGCTAAAGGAGCATCGTATACTTTATAAGCCGAGAAACTTACTTCTTCTTCTGCCTCATTCTCAATCCTTACCACTTCATCAGAGGTTTCTAAACCCAAAGTGTTGGCATATGCAAACAAAAGCTCGCTCACGCTCTTAGGGACTGTGCTATTTTTACTAAAGTCTTTGGCTTTAGAAAAGGCAATAAGGCATTTTTCAGCTCTTGTAAAACCTACATACAACAGATTGATGTTCTCTATAAATTGCTGCTCATTTTCTTGGCGGTACTGCTCGGCCACTACTGTTTTTTCTAATTGCTCGTTTAGGTTAAGGATAATTTGTTGTAATTGCCCCGGAAATGTGGCTTCGGATGGCACTTCGGTTGAGATTCCCCGTAAAGTAAACCACTTCTCGCTTTGCTTACCTTTAAAATCCCAATCGGCAAAAGGCATGAGCACCACCGGAAACTGCAAGCCCTTAGACTTGTGAATGGTCATTACCCTTACCGCATTGCTTTTGCCCGGAGAAGTAACAGAAAGTTTTTTCTTTTTTAGCTCCCAATAATCTAGAAACTCTAAGATGCTATTGCCTTTTTTGGTGCTAAAATTTAAAATAACATCAAGCAATTTTTGTAAGTAGATTTGCTGCTCTTCTTCTGCACCTAATTGAAATTGCCTAATGAGCTCCTCGGCTATTTCATAAATAGTTCTAAATTGTATACCCCTAGGCTCCAAACTAGCACCGTATTTCTCGTTTAGCCATTCAAAAAAATTGGCCAAATCGTTCTTTCCTATAATCTCTTTGAGTCCGCAGTATTCTTTACCTTGTAAAGGCTGATGTGTTTTTTCTTTGTAATGGATTTCTAAAAACTGTATCAATTCAATTTTAAGTAGCGGATTTACGGGAAAAGCAATCACCTTTAAAAAATCTATGATGAAGTTGACCACCGCAGCGTTGGCAAGCAGCAAAGAATCATTAGACACTACGTTAATGCCTTTTTCGATCAGCTTTTCTGCCAGAAATGCGCCTTTATCATTGGATCTTACCAAAATAGCAATATCGGCCAAGCTAAGATTTTCATTTTCAGTAAGTTGCTTTATGTAGAAATAGGTCCTTTCGAAAACCGCTAATGCATAAGCATCCTTTTTTGCTTTTGCACCAAAAAATTCCAAAAGAACCCTACCGCCTGTTTTATTATTGGTTTCTTGGGCTACATCCTTGTAAAAATCGGTCAAGGCTTGGTAAACATTGCTAAACTCCGTTTTTGTCCAAGTAAATATGGCATTGTTAAACTTGACCACATTGTCGTGGCTGCGCCTATTTACAGCAAGTTGTAAGGGGTTTTCTTGTTTTTCTAGTAAGGTAAGTTCGGGCGCTAAAATACTATTGCCCTCTAAGGTGGGTACCTTAGGCAAGTCTACCAACATGTTGGCCTTGCCTCCCCGCCATCTGTAAATGGCCTGTTTGGCATCGCCCACAACCAAATTGCTCATATTTTGGCCTAAAGCATTAAGCAAAAGTGGAATGAGATTGTGCCACTGCATTTTAGAAGTGTCTTGAAACTCATCAATAAGAATGTGCTTGTAGCGCTCGCCAAGGCGTTCATAAATGTAGGGCACGGGTTCTTCCTCTACAATCTCGTTAATTCTTTTATTAAAGTCAGAAATGTGTACGATATGCTTTTCTGACTTAATATCATCAACCATTTTTTTTAACTCGTTAATGGTGGCCAACAAATAAATATTTTTGGCCAAATTGGTAGCTAAAATGTAATCGCTCAATTCTTTATTGACCAAATGCTCTAGTCTTTGATATAGGTCTATCAGATTATACTTAATATTCTCTAGCGCAATTTCCTTCTCTTTAGACAATCCTTTTCTACACAACTTGTCTTCATGAACAAACTTTAAAGTATAGGCACCATCTACTCTAAGATCATGAAGTTTAGCCCCATTTTTCGCCTTATTAAACAGACCGCCTATACCTCGATT
>CAKZMZ010000318.1 GCA_937129345.1 uncultured Thalassovita sp.
TTCTACGCAAATGTAGTTTTTGTGTGTTTCAAAAGCAGCATTAGCCAAAGCATCACCTTCTTGCACAGTAATATTGATTTTATCCTGCACTTCTAAGCCCATGTCTTTACGCAGGTTTTGCACGCGGTTTACTATTTCACGAGCAATACCCTCTTTACGCAAGTCTTCTGTAATGGTAATGTCTAAAGCTACGGTTAAACCATAATCTCTGGCAACTAACCAACCCGGTATATCTTCCGAAGTGATTTCCACCTCGTCAGGCGTAAGGGTAATGGTTTGCCCTTCTACTTCAATATCATACTTCCCTTCTTTTTCTATTTTAGAAATATCGGCTTGCTCAAACTTAGAAACTGCCGCTGTGATAAAGCGCATGAGCTTACCATACTGCTTGCCTAAAACTTTAAAATTTGGCTTTATTTTCTTTACCAATACACCAGAAGAATCATCCAGATATTCTATTTCTTTGATGTTTACCTCTGCATTGATAATAGGCTCTACTGCTTTGATTTGCCTCGTTACTTTCTCATTTAAATCGGGAATGAGAATTTTGGAAAGCGGCTGTCTAACTTTTATAGATTCTTTTCTGCGAAGTGAATGCACCAAAGAAGAAACTTTTTGAGCCAATGCCATGCGCTCTTCCAAATCGGTGTCTATGGCCGATTCATCTACTGATGGATATTTACTCAAATGTACCGAAGTTGACGTATCAAAATTGGTTACTGCATTCAAATCTTGGAACAACCTATCAGCATAAAACGGAGCAAATGGACTCATTAAGTGCGAAATGGTTTCCAAACAGGTATATAATGTTTGGTAGGCAGCCATTTTATCTCGGTTGTATTCGCCTTTCCAAAAACGCTTACGGTTTTGGCGTACATACCAGTTGCTCAAATCATTGATTGTAAAATCCTCAATGGCGCGTACAGCTTTGGTTGACTCATAAGCATCCATGGCACTTTCCACTTCTTTTATCAAAGTATTTAGGCGAGAAACAATCCAGCGGTCGCTTTCTGTTCTTTCTGCCACAGGCACAGCTTCTTCTTTAAAAGCAAAGCCATCTAAATTGGCATACAAAGCAAAGAAGGAATAGGTATTGTACAGCGTACCAAAGAACTTGCGCTGCACTTCTTTTACGCCTTCTAAACTGAATTTGAGGTTATCCCAAGGTTGAGCGTTGGTGAGCATATACCAACGCGTAGCATCTGCACTGTACTTTTCTATGGTATCGAAGGGATCAATCACATTGCCCAAGCGCTTAGACATTTTGGCGCCATTGGCATCTAATAACAAACCTGTAGAAACCACATTTTTAAAAGAAATATCACTCTGAGGGAACTCTAACATCACCGCCAAAGCATGTAATGTAAAGAACCAACCACGGGTTTGGTCCACGCCTTCAGAAATAAAATCAGCAGGAAAACTTTCTTCAAAAATCTCTTTATTCTCAAAAGGGTAATGCCATTGAGCATAAGGCATGGCGCCGCTATCGAACCAAACATCTATTAAATCTGGTTCACGGTGCATAGGCTGCCCACTTTTGCTTACCAGTACTACATCATCTACAAAAGGCCTGTGTAAATCAAAATCCTCTCTCAATTTACCGCCGGTCGTTACTTTAGAATCTGCTGGCATGACACCTGCCTTTACCGCTTTTTCTACTTCTTCACTCAACTCAGCAATAGAGCCTATGCAGATTTCTTCGCTGCTGTCTTCGGTGCACCAAACAGGCAGTGGCGTTCCCCAAAAGCGAGAACGAGATAAGTTCCAGTCCACCAAGTTCTCTAGCCAGTTGCCAAAGCGGCCAGTACCTGTGGCAGCAGGTTTCCAGTTGATGGTTTTGTTAGCAGCTACCAATTTATCTTTGTATGCAGTGGTTTTTATAAACCAAGAATCCAAAGGATAATACAAAACAGGCTTATCGGTACGCCAGCAATGCGGATAACTGTGTTCGTACTTCTCTACTTTAAAAGCGCGATTGGCCTCTTTTAGCTTAATGGAAATCAATACATCCGTTGACTTATAATCTGGAGCAGATGTTACTGCCTCATCTTCATACTCTGCCTTTACATAGCGCCCCGCAAAATCAGTTACTTCTTCAACAAATTTACCTTGCTTGTCCACCAAAGGTGCTGGTTGCCCATTTTCATCTTTTACCAAAATAGCAGAAATACCAGACTGTTGGGCAACGCGGTAGTCATCAGAACCAAAAGTTGGAGCAATGTGCACAATACCCGTTCCATCTTCAGTACTTACAAAATCACCAGGGATTACCCTAAATGCATCGCCCTCGGGTTGTACGTAATCTAGTAGTTGTTCATAGTTGGCACCTACTAGTTCCTTCCCTGTAAATTCACCAGAAATTTTGTAAGGAATTACTTTGTCTCCTGCTTTATAAGTATCAAAATCTGCCTTCTTTTGCTTTTCAGTGAAGTATGCACCAAGCCTATCTTTGGCTAAAATCACTTCCATAGGCTCAAAAGTATAGGCGTTGAAAGTGCGCACTCGCACATAATTGATTTTCTCACCTACAGCCAAAGCGGTGTTAGAAGGCAAGGTCCAAGGTGTAGTTGTCCAGGCCACTATAAATACTTCAGCAGTTGCCCCATCAAACAAGTGCTTTGATTTTGCGTCCTCTATTACTTTAAACTGGGCAATGGCCGAGGTATCTTTCACATCTCTGTAAGCACCGGGCATATTGAGTTCGTGCGAGCTTAAACCCGTGCCCGCCTTGGGCGAATACGGCTGAATGGTGTAACCTTTGTAGAGCAAACCCTTGTCGTACAACCTTTTAAGTAAGTGCCATAGTGTTTCTATGTAATTTCTGTCAAAAGTGATGTAGGGATCATCCAAATCTACCCAATAACCCATTTTATTGGTGAGGTCGTCCCAAGCACCTTTAAATTTCATTACTGCCTCTCTGCACTTTTGGTTGTATTCCTCTACAGTAATTTTTGTGCCGATGTCTTCTTTGGTAATGCCCAAATCTTTCTCCACTTTTAACTCCACAGGCAAACCATGGGTATCCCAACCGCCTTTTCGCTTTACTTGGTAGCCTTGCAAAGTTTTATAGCGGCAGTACATGTCCTTAATGGTACGCGCCATTACGTGGTGTATGCCGGGCATACCATTGGCAGACGGAGGACCTTCATAAAAAGTAAAATTGGGATTGCCTTCTCGGTTGTTTACCGAGGCTTCAAACACCTTATTCTCCTGCCAAAAATCTAATATCTCTTTCCCTACCTGTGGCAGATCCAACTGCTTATATTCTCTATATTTTGCCATATTTTTTAAAGACTGTTATCCAGTCGATTAGCTTTTCTATAATAAGGTGGCAAAATTAATAATTTTTATGGGGAAATGGGTATTTAGGTAGTTAGGTTGTGGCTGGTGGGGTTTTAGTGAGTTTCCATCACCCAAATTTGCAATTCGGATGAGCAGAACTTGGCATTTGAAATGCCATACTCATTACACAAGTATCTGAGATGCGTGCGATGGGAAATCTCAAATAACTTAAAACCCTCAATCAACCATTTTTAATAGCTTGTATTTCTTGATATAAAACAGGTATGTCTTTTTGAATAATGCCCCAAATCAGTTCGGGTTCAACTGTATCATAAGCATGTGAAATAATATTCCTAAGTCCAATTATTCTCTTTGAGAAAGATATTTCAATGCTATTATCAAGTTCCAGCAACTTCTTTACTGCTTCACCAATGATTTCTAAATCTCTTTCAATTGCCCTTTGAACTACAAAATCAGCTTTATAAGCATCAAAATTATTGTTTATGCGCAGCTTAATTTCCTCAATTTCAGAAACAATACTCTCTATGTCGAGAATATATTTTAATACTTTAGGCTGCATACAAATCAACTTTTGTTTTGTTGATTTCTTCTTTTAGCACAGGATTTCTGAGCGATTTGGCAGAAACCAAATCGATTTTTCGCCCAGTAACTTTTTCTAACTCTTCTAATAATGAAAAATAATTGTCTGCATAATTCAAAACATCCAAATTATCAGCAAATTCTACTAATAAATCAATATCGCTTGAAGTATTCATGGAATTATTGGCAGCCGAACCAAATAAGGCAATAGACTTGACATGGTGTATTTTACACAGCTCAATTATTTTTTCTAGATTTTTTTTTACCGAAATTACCATAATTAAATATAGCAAATATCTTTTTCTAAAAGTTCTTTACCTAAGCCTTAATCAATCCCACTTGCCCCAGCTATTCTCATAATATTTTATTAATGCCTGATTGTCTAGACGGTTTACCTCTACTTCTTTGGCTTGCATGTCCTGTTCAAACACAAAGATTTTAGGAAGTATCTCGGGGGTGAGAAAACGGTTTTGTAGGCGGTTGGCCAATTTGCCCAGGTGTCGTGCTACTTGCTGCGCTGTAGCCCCTGGAATCGATTCTCCTTGCTCATTAAATAAATTGTTAGGTTTGGTTTGGAACGCCATATTAAATCCCCACATACCAAAAGTAGGCAAATACACATTCATCGGTACGGAATTCCCAAATACCTCACCCAGTGTTCTATTGATGCACCAAAAGGCATTGGCTGCAAAGTACGGCGAGGTTGATTGAGTAATCACTACGCCATCTTTGGCAAGTAATTGCTGTATCATTCGGTAAAACTCCACCGAATACAATTTACCCAAAGATGCCGAATTGGGATCGGGCAAATCAATAATAATCAAGGAGTACAATTCATCAACCCGCTGTACAAAATTAAAGGCATCTTCGTGGATTACATTCACTTTGGGGTTAAGCAAAGCGCCATTGTTCAATTGGGTGAAAATAGGATTTTCAGAAGCTATTTCTGTGATTACTGGATCTAAATCTACCAAATCAATCTGCTTCACGGCATCGTATTTTATCAATTCTTTGGCGGCCAAACCATCGCCTGCGCCCAATAAAAGCACATTTTCTGGCTGTGGCAAAAATGCCATCGGTACATGCACCAAGGGTTCGTGGTAGCGGTATTCATCTATGGTAGAAAATTGCAAATTACCATTGATGTACAAGCGCACATCTCGGTCATACTTGGTCACTACCACTCTTTGGTACTTGGTCTGTTTGGAGAAAATGATGTTGTCTTCGTAAACGTACTGTTCCAATAAGCCGCTTAACTGCACTGAATAAACCAACCCGATTACCATCATTAAAATTGAAACTACAGACGCGCCCAACAACTGCTTGTATTGAGAGAGTTGGCTTTTAAAAAGACTTGTGTTGAATAAAGCAATCAATAGGTTGAGTAATCCCACCAAAAAAGCAGTGCGCATAATGCCTAGGTAGGGCAGTAAAATAAGCGGAAATAATACTGATGCCAATAATGAGCCGATGTAATCAAAAGCTAACACATTGGAGATGGTATTTTTCAAGTTTTCGTATTGCTTTAAAATTCGGGTAATGAGTGGGATTTCTATACCGATGAAGGTGCCTAAAATAATAATGAGCGTAAAAGCAGTGAGGTAGTAATTCTCTGTTAATGAAAAGCTTATATGCAGTATTAATGCAGACAAACCACCAATAAAACCTAAGGCAATTTCAACGATAATGAACTTTTGCAATAAGTCATTTTCAATAAATCTACTCAGTAAAGACCCAATACCCATAGCCGACAAAAACAAGCCAATGGTAATAGAAAAATGCAAAATACTACTGCCTAAAAAATAGGTAGATACCGTGCTGATCAGCAATTCATATAAAATACCGCAAACGGCAATAATCAATACTGAAGTGAGTAGCACAGGCACTTCTGTTTTTCCTTTTTGGAGTTGTTCGTTGGATAGTTGTTCTTTCATTTATTTTGCCTTTAGCCCTACTAAGGGTTTTAATCCCTTAGTAGGGATGTACTTTATTTCCACATTCAATTCCAAAGTTAGCCTACAATTTATAGTTTTGATTCGTATCAAACCTAATTCGTATCAATTATGACTTCTTTATATCCTCTTAAATTCAAAACCATATTTAAAGATAAAATATGGGGTGGCGAAAAAATAAAAACCGTACTTGGAAAAGACTTTTCTCCGCTACCTAATTGCGGCGAAACTTGGGAAATCTCAGGCGTAAAAGGCAATATCTCTGAAGTAGCCGAAGGTGCTTTAGCAGGGAAAAAACTCACCAAGTTGATAGAAGAGTACAAAGCAACTTTGTTAGGTAAGCAAGTTTTTGAGAACAGCGGTATGGAGTTTCCGCTATTGGTAAAATTCATTGATGCTAATGCAGATCTCTCCATACAAGTCCACCCAGACGATGCTTTGGCAAAGAAGAGGCATAATTCACTAGGTAAAACAGAAATGTGGTACATCTTTAAAGCAGATGATGATACAAAATTAGTCTCTGGTTTTAATCGAGAAATGGATAAAGAGACCTATGTAAAGCATCTAGAAGATAAGACGCTTACCGAAATCATGAATTATGAAGATGTGGTAGACGATGATGTATTTTTCTTACCAGCAGGCAGGGTACATACCATTGGCAAAGGATGCTTGTTGGCAGAAATCCAGCAAACTTCTGACATTACTTACCGCATTTATGATTTTGACCGCAAAGATGCCCAAGGCAATACAAGGGAATTACACACCGAAGAAGCCTTAGATGCCATAGACTACAAACATTATGATGAATACAAAACCATGTACGATAAATCTAAAACCAATGCGCCTGTAAAACTGGCAAGCTGCCCTTATTTTGAAACCAATGTTTTAAAATGCAATACTTCTATAGCTAGAGATTATGACAATATAGACTCTTTTGTGATCTACGTATGTTTTGATGGTGCCTTTTCTATACAATATGCAGATGGTGAAGTAAGTGTAAAAAAAGGTGAGGCCGTATTATTACCGGCATCAATAAAAAATGTAACACTTGCTCCCAACGGTAATTTCAAAATTCTAGAGTCTTATGTACCAAAGTCCGTTTAAAAAGCTTCTTTCCTTTTTAAGAGAATTCTTTACACTTTCTCAAACTGAACTGATCCTATGAAGGTTCGAATCGACGGGTGCTAAAAAAAAGGTTGACCAAATTGGCCAACCTTTTCAATTCATGATCTGATTCTGTGTTGTTACTTTTTATATCTTAAAATTTTTTTTCGAAAACTTCTGAAATATCAATACTTAAATATCATAAAATTTAACTAATGTGTTATCCCCCTGTTTGGGTGATATTTAATTTTTATGTGCCGAACTGTCTGTATTTACAGACAAACTGAGAGAAAATCAATAAGCTTTAACACTCTACAACATTCACCCCAATGTTGACTGCCAAGCCTCCTTTAGAAGTTTCTTTGTACTTAGATTTCATGTCTTTGGCCGTTTGCCACATAGTATCTATCACTTCGTCTAGGGTTACTTTGGCATCTTTTGGCTCACTATCTAGGGCAATGTTAGACGCTGTAATGGCCTTTATAGCACCCATGGAGTTGCGTTCTATACAAGGTACTTGCACTAATCCAGCCACGGGATCACATGTTAAACCTAAATGATGTTCCATAGCTATTTCTGCTGCCATTAAGCATTGGGCAGGCGAGCCGCCCATCACTTCTGTAAGCCCTGCTGCAGCCATAGCAGATGATACGCCTATTTCTGCCTGACAGCCACCCATCGCGGCAGAGATAGTGGCTCTTTTCTTAAAAAATGTCCCTATCTCACCAGCTACTAATAAAAATCGAATGATGTGTTTATTGGTTGCTTTCTTGTTTCTAAAACAGAAGTAATACATTAAAACTGCAGGTATAACACCTGCTGCCCCGTTGGTTGGTGCCGTAACGACCCTACCAAGTGAGGCATTTTCTTCATTTACTGCCAAGGCAAAACAGCTCACCCACTTCAAGACCTTTTCAAACTGAAATCGTGTCTTTTTTATTAGAGCAATCCACTCAGCGGAGTTTGAATAATTTTTCTCTCCTAATAGCTTTTTATTCATAGAATATGCGCGCCTTTTCACATTTAAGCCACCTGGCAAAGTACCTTGTGTGGTACAACCTCGGTAAACACATTCTTCCATGGTATGCCAAATACGCATCAGCCCCTCCTTTATTTCTTTGCTAGACCGCCATGCTTTTTCGTTTTCTATTACCATTTCGGCGATACTCAAATGATGCTTTTCGCAATGCGCCAATAGTTCCGCAGGCACATCACAGGGATAAGGCAACTCTCTTTGGCTTTTGGTTACATCTTCGCCCTCTGCAACTATAAAACCGCCGCCAACTGAGTAGTAGATGTTTTCATACTTTTTTTCATTAATGTAAGCTGTAAAGCGCATCCCGTTGGCATGAAAGGGCAAGCGTTTTCTGGCAAAAATCAGATCTTTTTTTTCATTGAACGGAATGTTCTTTTTCCCTAGCAACTTCAACTCTTTATAAAATCGAATCGCATCGAGCTTATCATTGATTAGGGAAGTATCAGTAGTCACGGGGTCTTCGCCAAGCAAACCCATAATAATAGCTATATCGGTAGCGTGCCCCTTGCCAGTGAGTGAAAGTGATCCGAACAATTCAATCTTTACCTTTTCTATATGCGGGAGTATACTTTCTTGCTCTAACTCATGTAACCAGCGTAATGCTGCACGCCATGGTCCTAAGGTATGGGAGCTAGATGGCCCAACGCCAATCTTTAGCATGTCAAAAACACTGATGCGCTCGGTCATAGTTTACATTAGTTTATTGATTACGAAAAGCAAAATTAGTCTAAATATCTGATTTTATGATTTCTACCATTGATGTAATAAATAATGATTTCCGCAACTTTTTTAACCACAAACCGAATAAGCCTATGAAACAACATTCTTAGTGTCATGAAAAACTCCATTTTTATTTTTTCAATTATTGCCTTGTTAGCGCTACAAAGCTGTGAGGATATTTTCAACTCAAACTGCGAGCCTGTTACAGGCGATGTAATAGAACAAGAAATTGCCTTAGCCCCTTTCTCCAAAATTTCTGTTGAAATAGCCGCCAATGTATTCATCTCTAAAGGTGAGACACAAGAAGTAAGGATAGAAGCAGCAGAATCTATCATTAATGAAATTGAGACTGATGTAAATAATGGGGAATGGGATATAGAATTTGATAATTGCTTAAAGCAACGAAATAACCAAACAGTAAAGATTTACATCACCGTACCAGCGTTGGAAGCTGTGGGCTTGAGTGGCTCGGGAGATATTACTTTGTTAGATACTTTTGAAGGCAAAGAAATGGCCTTCAGAATCTCAGGTTCTGGAAATATTACAGGTAAATTTATTGGTGAAAGCCTGAAATGCTCTGTTAGTGGTTCAGGCGATATTTTCCTTAGTGGTAGCACAGAAACCCAATCCATCAATATTTCTGGCTCAGGAGATATTTGGTCTTATAATATGCCTGCGCTAGAAACCAACATTTCAATTTCTGGCTCCGGAATGACCAAGGTGTACCCAAGCGAAAAATTGGATGTTTCCATTTCAGGTAGTGGAGATATTTATTATAAAGGTAATCCTACTATCTCTCAAAGTATAAGCGGTTCTGGTAGGTTAGTCAATGAGAATTGAAAAGGAATAAAAACAGTACAAAATATTTTTTTAAATAAGCTAGCAACTTATCGCACATCAACATATATTGTATTGATTTGAAGACCCACAAAAATGCTTGTGGGTCTCTTTTTTTGTCTAACAAAAAAGCTTCTAATAAGCAATGACTTACCACATTGTTAAAATGGATTTAATCTACTAAATTTGTTTTTATTTAGAATAAATATAAATAACTAATTTGAAAACAGCCGCTAGCTTAAAGAAAGGAGAAAAGGGCATTATAGAAAGGTTTCTAGACGAAGCGCTTTCAGCAAAATGCCTAGAGATGGGCTGTTTACCGGGGTATCCCGTTAAACTGATCAGAAAAGCACCTTTCGGCTGTCCTCTATACTTTAAAATCGGCAAAAATTACCTGGCCTTAAGAGAAGAAGAAGCCCTCAACGTAGTATTAAAATAGTAATGGAAGAGTTGGTAATAGCATCAAAATCGCTAGTAAAAGCAGCCTTGGTAGGCAATCCTAATGCGGGGAAGTCTTCCCTCTTTAATAGGCTTACGGGTCTTAACCAGCAAGTGGGCAATTTCCCTGGTGTAACAGTAGATAAAAAGCAGGGCTTTTTCAACGTAGACAAAAAACTCAAGGCCAAACTAACCGATCTACCGGGCACTTACAGCCTTTACCCAAACTCTACCGACGAACGCATCGTACTCAACATCCTGAGTAATCCTGATGATGCGGACTATCCTGATGTGATTATTTACATTGCAGACGCCACTAATCTGGAAAGGCACCTTTTGCTACTTAGCCAAGTCATAGACTTAAAAATACCTGTAGTTCTTGCGCTTAATATGATTGATATTTCTAGAAAAGAACAACAGAAAATAGACACAAAAAAACTGAGTAAAGAGTTAAGCATCCCTGTGGTCGCAACCCATGGCAGAAATGGA
>CAKZMZ010000319.1 GCA_937129345.1 uncultured Thalassovita sp.
GTAGGGATGACACTATAAAATCATTTTTGTGTAGTATTAAAAGGAAATATAAAAAAAAGCCTTGACTTTATTCTAGTCAAGGCTTTATACTAAAAAGTTAAACCGACTTTTTATGCAGCGCTGTTCTCAGTAGTTTCTTCCAAGATCCAGGTGGTTGCGTCCTCCACGTTGTCAAAATACCTAGATACAAATCCTGTACTGGTATCAACGGTTCCCATAATGTCTTCTACACACATTTGTCCGAAAACATTTTCGGGGATGATTACGGCCATTTTTCTGATTCCGGCCTCAAGCAAAGTGGGGAACCAAGAATTGTTGATCCAGTCTAGGTCTTCATCGCCGATAGCACCTAAAAGTTTGGTATCGCCTATCCATTTTTTAAGGCTGTTTTCTTTTACAAAGTCGCGACCGGCATTTAGACCAGTTCTTATCTCCTCTGAGGTAGGATTATCTAGCCAGGTTAAAGTAATGACTTCTGTTTGATCATTATACTCAACATTTACATAGTCATTGTTTAAAACTTTCATGGTTTTTAGTGTTAGGTTTATGATTGATTTATTTGATTAAGCTGTGATTCCAATTCTTTTATTTTGGCTTTTAATTGCGTTTCTGTGTCTTTTGCCTTTTTCATGTAACGCTCCATCATTTTGGTTTGCGTTTGTATGCTGTGATCTGCTCTGGCTTTTTCTTTTTCACGAATCTCTTTGATTTCTATCGCATTTTTTTCAAGCTCTTCTCTCTGAATTTTTTCATTGGTAATGTCAGAGGCTATCATCAAAATTTTTCTTACACTATCATGTGCATCAAAAATGGGCGAATAGGTCTCAGAAAGCCATATTTCCATTTCATTGATTTTGTATGAACTTGTACGGGCAGCAAGAGTACCTGCTTTTACTTTCTCAATTATGGCTTGACTATCTCCCTCTTCTGAATAACCTAGCGTTGTATACAAAGCACCTTCTAAATTGGCCAGGTCATTAGATTTCTCTAAAAGGTTTTTAAGTAATTGGTTGGTACTGATTATCTTGCCGTTAAGATCTAGTTCAGCAACATAATACGATTTATTAAGTGCCTCGAGAACACTTTTAGACTCGGCCTCTTTTCTGGCCAGTTCTTCTTGGGTTGCCTGCATTTCTTCCATGTTCTGCTTCATTTCCTCCTCTTGCGTGCGCAACTCTTCAGCTTGCTCTTGGCTTTGCCTTAGTAAACTTTGCGTTTGCTCATTGTTTTTAAGTGTAGCTACGGAAGAAGCTATATTCTCTCCTAATTTTTCTAAAAACTCAATCTGATATGGTTCAAAGTCTTTAAAAGAGGCAAGCTCTAAAATACCGCTCACCTCATCGTTTATTTTAAGCGGTATAATGGCAATGCAACTAGGAGGGGCATCGCCCAAACCAGATGTAATCCTTATATAGTTCTCAGGTATTCTTTTTAAAAGCTGGGTTTCTTTTTCTAAAAATACTTGCCCTACTAGACCTTCACCAAAATTAAAATTCTGATTTAAGAACTTCTGTCTATCGTAAGCATAAAACGCCTTCAATTCCAAAATTTCTTTTTCGTGATTTGCTATGTAAATGCCTCCCTGGTTGGCATTGATGTATTTTATGATTTTAGAGATTATGATAGTGCAGGTATCTTCTATGCTCATGTGCTGGCGTAGAAGTACCATAAAATTATTGAGACCCTCGGTAATCCATTTTCTTTGCTCTTCTTTTTCGTTAATTACCTTAAGCTGATCTCTCATACTAATTAAAGCAGCGGACAATGAGTCTTCGACTATTTCATTGTTGGTAAGACCAGGATAAGATACATTTAAATCGCCGCGCTCAA
This sequence comes from uncultured Thalassovita sp., assembly GCA_937129345.1. GTDB lineage: Bacteria > Bacteroidota > Bacteroidia > Cytophagales > Flammeovirgaceae > Chondrinema. The sequence goes on from CAKZMZ010000319.1 coordinate 1,831, forward strand.
TATTGCCAATATATTCTTTGGCTGATGTTATCTCAGCTTGTAAATGCTTTAATTGTTGTTCTGCTTTGGTTAAATATTCCCTTTTTACGATGTATTTATTAAGGCCGAGCATGCTTAAAAAAATAGTTTATTCATGCACAAAACTTATTTGGTATATTTTTATTATCAGTTTAAAGAATACTTGGCGTAAGAATTTAGTGTGTAGAATAAAAATCATTTAAAACATGCTCCTATATTGCTAAAAAGTGCTTTTAGCTTGCTAGTAATTGCCTTAATTATGGTTAGTGACTATAGATTTTTTATAAAATTTAACCCCTTTTCCAAAGTTTGCCTTTTACGAGTTTTTGGTAAACCTCTTCTCGACTGCTCTTACTTACGGGTATGCGGTGCTGCCCTATGCAAAGCAAGTTGCCATCCATGGCCTCTACGCTATCTAGGGAGACTAGATAACTTCTGTGCACTCTCATAAAGTTGAGGCCTTCGAGCAATTCTTCGACCTGTTTAAGGGAAAGTAGGGCCATGTGTCTTTTTTCTAGGGTGTGGATGAACACATAGTCTTTGAGCGATTCTACAAAAAGTACATCTTTTTTCTTGATCCTAGTGAGCGTTTGGCCATCTTTTATAAAAAACCAATCTGAGTTTTTATCTTCATGCTCATTTGTACTATTTAGCAGCTGCCTCACTTTATTTACTGCTTTTAAAAAGCGGTTAAAAGCGATAGGTTTCACCAAATAGTCTACTGCTTCGAGTTCAAAGCCCTCAACGGCATACTCTCGAAATGCTGTTGTGAAAATTACTTTTGGAGGGTTTGTTAGCGATTCTAAAAATTCAATACCTGAGATTTTGGGCATTTTTATGTCGAGAAATATCAAATCTGCTGTGTTTTCAGCTAAGAACTCGTTGGCCTCCATGGCATTTTTAAAAGAGCCAATCAGTTCTAGAAAATCAACCTCATCAATGTGGTCTTCCAATCCTTGTCTGGCCATGGGTTCGTCATCTAATATAATGCACTTTATTCTCATGTTTAAAGGCTTAAGCTTTTAAGGTTTGGTTTTCATTTACAGTATTGTCCTCTTTTTGTGTGTTCTTATTATTTAATCCACTTATTTCTATCATAATTTCAAATCGCGAATCATTTTCTTGCTTTAAAAAAACATGATGCTTAGGATAAAGCAACTCTAGTCTTTTTTGTACGTTTTTTAGCCCAATCCCACCTTTACGCCCCGTTTTTCCTTTAACATGATCGTTTATACAAGAAAACTTAACCTCATTTTCATTTTCTTCTAGACAAATATCTATTTGATAACAAGCCAAACCTGCCGCAAAACCGTGCTTAAATGCATTTTCTACTATGGGAAGCAGTAGCATTGGAGCAATCAGCAGATTACTTTTTTCGGGTATGTTAATATTTAGCTTCACAGCATTGCCTTGCCTTATTTTTTCTAATTCTATGTAGTTTTTTAAGTAAAGCATTTCCTGCTCCAATGGAATGGCTGGTTTGTTACTGTAATACAGCTGATGGCTTAGCAACTCTGAAAACCTCAAAATAGAATCTCTTGCCTTGCTAGGCTCATGTTTGATCATTACATAAATGTTGTTCAGGGTATTGAACATAAAATGAGGATTGATTTGATTGCGCAATAATTGTAACTCTTGCTCAAGACTGTATTTTTCAACTTCTTGTAATTTTCTTTGCTTAATTTGCCACTGTTGTACCGCCTTGGCTGTAGTAGCTAAGCCAGTAAGCAGAAATACCTCAGCACACATTTGTACTTTTCCGGGCAAAATTCCGTAGAAAGGGATGCCAATAAATTCGTGCAATAAGTAGGCAATCGATATGCCAGGAGGTATTATGATCAGCACGGTAATCAAAAAATGTAAAACATATTTTTTGCGGTACAAAAAGCGGGGCATTAGCAAATAAATATTGATATAAACAGGTATGGCGGCAATTAGGCAGACCATTGTATTGGTTACCACGTTCTGCCAGAAGACAGGATGGAAGGCTAGATCCCTTGTGCTGAAGAAAAGTACAACACCTATCCAC
>CAKZMZ010000320.1 GCA_937129345.1 uncultured Thalassovita sp.
AACAATCCGGCGGCTTATCTGGTAACACTTTTAGAGAGGAACGCCAAACCCAAAGCCACAGTAAAGAAAGATAAAAAAGTTGAATCTGCTAAAAACGGTGAGTCACAAGAGGCTAGAAAGCGAGAAGAGGCCATCATATTACAATTGAAGGAAAAGTTTGAGGTTTTTAGGTCTAAGTTGGCCAATGAAAAAATAGCACAACTTTCAGATGAAGAGTGGAAGGCATTTGAAGAGTATGCTAAAAACAATAAGATGTTTACTTCATCATTTATGGAGAGGGGCAAAATCAACAGAGCAAAAGCCAAAAGCAGTATGCTAATGAGTGCTTTTATCGGGCTTAAACTCAAGGATTACGATACCCATTTTAAAGAATGGGCTTTTTCCAACTTCGGTTATCAAATAGCTGATATAAATGGCAACCTTAGGATTTTGGTAGAGCAAAAGAGTATGTTTGGATAAGATAGAATGCTAACTTTTACGGATAGAACCACTACAATACGGCAATAGTGAAAGAAGATTTATTTCTATTTGCCTTTTAAAGCCTAATTACCCAAATTGTAGAAAATTTTTTGCTCTACATATATGATACTCTCTCCTTATATAGATACTGCCATATCCGTTTTGTTTATCTTGGTATTGATGAGTCTCGTGGCCTCTTTTCTTAACGAGACTTGGGTAGACCGTTTTAACTACCGAGGTAGATTTTTAAGGAGAATGCTCGACGATATTTTCAGCGATCCAATCAATAGAGATTTTACATCGCTCCTTTACAGGCATCCACTTATTTCGGCGCTTTACGAAAGAGGTAAAAAATTGCCTGTGTACATCCCAACGCATTATTTTAGTAGGGCTTTGGTAGAGACTATGGCCGATTACGCCGACAATCAGAAAATTGCCTTTGAGCAAAATCCAGAAACGCTAGAGGTAACTCCTGTGATCCAAGATACGCCTGAAGGGCTGTTTGAGAAATACAGAGAGGCGGTTCAAGGACTCAAGCACAGTCCTTTAAAGGTGCTCTTGCATTCTTTTCTGATGAACTCGAAAAATAAATCTGAACTTTTAAAAGAATCCGAAAATTGGTTTGAGTCATATATGACTCAAGGTTCTTATTGGTACAAAGCCAAGATGCAGACCCGCTTATTTATAGTGAGTTTTTTTCTGGTTATTTTCACCCAGTTCGATATCATCATTACCACACAGCAGATTTTTAACAATGATATTTTGCGGGAAAAGATCAGTAATGCTGCGGTTTTATTTTCGCAAGAAAATAAGTCTTTATCTTCTGTAGATGCGCAGAGTGCTAAAGAGATTATTGAAGCCTTGAACCAAGATATAAAATTGCCTATAGGCTGGGACACACAGCCCTTTCAATGGAGAAATATTTTCGGCTGGATTTTGTCTGCCGTGCTCATTTCGTTTGGTGCGCCATTTTGGTTTGATCTATTGGGCAAGATTGTAAATGTGAGGAAAATATCTAGTGCGCCATCTAATTCAAAAGCCTAAGACATTATGAGGATTTACAACTGCCATACCCACATTTTTACGCTTGAAGACACTCCGGAAGGCTTTTTAAAATATGGCTTGGGCTTTTTGCCCGATTGGGTGCTAGAATTGCTCAAACGCTTGGTGCTTAAAAAATGGATGGCCAGATTGGCGTTAAAGCTTTTAAGAAAGCCCTATGCAGTAAAAGGGCTTTCCTTTCACTTGGTTGGGCTGCTTTCTACCTCCAGTCAGGTCTTTAGGAATCTGCAAAAGTTTTACCCACCTGGTAGCCGCTTTGTGGTATTACCACTCAACTTTGCGCATGTTGGTTTAGGAGACTTAAAGGTGCCTTACGCCCAACAATTGGATGAACTCATACAGGTGAAGAGAAGTTTTCCTAATGATTGCCTACTATTTGTTCATATCGATCCCAGAGAAGATACGAATGAAAACAATCGAAAATTTATAGAGAAATATCTTGAACGCGGTTTTTCAGGCATTAAAATGTATACGCCTTTGGGTTATTATCCTTTTGATCCTAGGTTGGAAGAAGTCTACAGATTGGCAGAGGAAAAGGCGGTGCCCATTGTCTCCCATTGCAGCCAAGGTGGAATTTTTTATGCAGGAAAAGAATTGCCAAAATCGTTTTTGAGACCTCAAAGTTTTAATCCGCAAGCGGGGGGTAAGTATGAATTTGAGGCAGCGAAAAATGAGGTGTTTTGTGATCATTTTGTTCATCCGGAGAGATACATAGATGTATTAGAAAAATTTCCAAAACTTAAATTGTGCTTTGCCCATTTTGGATGGGATACCATAGAGCACAGAAGAAAAAGGATATACCACCGTAAGGAACTGTATGAAGGCGTTAAAAAACTGTTATTAGACGAGAGGTACCCCAACCTTTATGCAGACATTTCTTATTCACTCTTCGACAAGAAATTTAGCAAGCAACTAAAAGCAGATTTTGAGGCCAATCCAGCTTTGCAGGATAAGGTGGTTTTCGGTACCGATTACTTTATGACCTTGCAAGAGAAGCTAACCGAGTCTCAATTATATGAAGGTTTTAGAGCAGATGTAGGTGAGGCTATTTTCACTAAATTGGCCTATGAAAATCCCAAACGCTTTTTAACTTCTGCCTACTATAGAGCTAGTTGAATGTACTTTGAAAAAAGTGAAATTTTGTTTAGTTTTTCTCACTCAAAAGCTTTTTAAAGCTACGGCCAACTACAACCTAGTGTTAACTATAGAATTGTAGATAGAACCGAAAACATAAGCGATGCCCACTGAAAAGCTGGTCTCATAATCTGTAGCGATGGCCCTGCGTTCCAATAAAATCTCTTCTATGCTGGCATCTCCTTTGGGTAAATACAACTGGTCTCGGATAACCGAAAAATCAGCACTGGTACGTAGGAAAAGGCCTTTTACTAACCTTACCGAAAGCTCCGAGGATAATTCTACTCGGTTTTTAGAAAGGTCATGTAAAAACTGGTAGCCCTTTAAGCGTACCTCTGCCGTTCCCCAAGGTTTTCTTAGATTTAGATTGATAGAAAGATTATGTGCCATGCGGTTTTCCTGTGTTTCCTCGTAAATGCTAGGTTCAAAGTATTCAAACATTCTTGGACCTATAAAATAAGCAATGGTAAATTCCTTAGTGGCTACTTGCTGATATGGAAAAAAATTGAATTCCATAGCTGCTTGTAAACTACTACCTTGCTTTATGTTTGTAAACGTACTCGAGTACATTCTTCCAAAAACACCTGCTGCCCAATGTTCTCCCAAAGTCTTAACCACAGAGCCCGAAGCCTCTACCCGTTTTAAACTGCTGTTGAACTCGGTGCCGTTCCTATTGATTTTGTTGTTCTGATACAGGTATTCAATTTCCCCTCGGTATCGCCAAGCTTCAGTGGTGCGTTCTAGATCAAGTTCGCCTTCCAGCTCGTATTCAGATTGGTTGCTCTCTTTACTAAAATCGATATCGCCACCGATTTCAAATACCCAAAAATTCCAAGGATCGCTATCAGGTACAATCTGCATATTCTGTTCAGATGCTTTTGGTAGGGAAAAGTCAACCTCCATTTCAGAAGAATTTTCTAACAAATAGGGGAGAAGCCCTGCTTTGATGTATTTCAAGATATGCTGGTCTACCTCATTTTCGGTCTGTGCTTGAAAGGTATCGGTGGTCAATTGAGTAGGTTTACCCTCTTTTTCTGGAATCTCGATAAACTGAAGTTCCCAGTGTTGAGTGCCTGTACCTAGGTAAGTCGAGCTTAGCAAAATGTGCACATCGGCTACTTTTCTGTCCCTCACAAAGGATACTTCCCCTAGCTGTGTTCGGTAATAATTTTCATTGCAATTGCTGCAGTCTAAAAATACCTTGATTTTTGAGATATCTTGACCATTAGCGCTAAAAGCCAACATACTAAAAACAATAAGAAAGTGGGATAAGTAAAATAGCTTTTTCATATCAATTTTTTTTTGATACAAAGCAAGCTTTAAAATACACGCTAATGTGATAAGGGTAGGTTAAAGAGACCTTTGCAAAGGTTAAATGTGTTAAGTAAAAGTTAAATCCCTTGCAAAAGGTGGCCAAAATTTGTTCTATAGCAATATGAAAAATGTGTTATCACAAAGCTTTTGGATCGATTACATCAAGTCCAAACCTACAAAAGTTACGCTACTAGCGGGTATTTCGGTATTGGGTCTTTTAATGGTGCAGATTTATTTTGTACGCATCGAGCTACAGCTAAACAAGCAGAAGTTTGAACAACAAATGGATGGTTTTTTACTTGAGATACACCATAGTATAGAAGAGGATTACCCTTTTAGTGAAAAATTGATTGCCTTATTTAAAGAATATCAAACATTTGGAGGCATAAAGAACAAAAAGCTGAAAGAAGAAGTCATGGCTACCGTCCGCTATAAAATAGATAGTGTGCTCTTATCAAGTAGTTTTGCGAAATTAGAATATGGTTTCTTATTCTATACAACTGAAAATAATGCAGTGGTAATGGGCAATGAAGATGCACTGATTTTGGAAGATTACTTTCGATATTCAGAAAGGGCAGGTGCTAGGGTGCGGGAAGCCCTCGTGAAAGGCAGGTACCGTTTCGGCATACATTTTCCTTATGAGCATTGGTTTCTGTTGAGTAATATGTGGTTTGTATTGCTTGCATCTGTGCTGCTGATCGGCATGTTAGGTTTTCTCTTTTGGGGAAGCATCACCGCATTAAAAAAGCAAAAGCAGCTTGCCCAGTTAAAGAATGAGTTCATCAATAACCTGACCCACGAATTAAAAACGCCGATTTTTGCCAGTTCACTCATCCATAAAATAGCTGAAAGAAATTTGAGAAAGGGGAATCTAGAAGCCTTGGCCACTCAATTAGATATCTTGAAATCAGAAAACAAACAACTTAAGGGCAAGGTAGAGAAAGTATTGCAGCTATCGGTGCTAGAACACGGCAAATTGGAAATGGATCGAAGGCAGACCGATATACATGAGGTAATAAGGGAAAGTGTCTCTTTGTTTTCCCCAATAGTTGAAAACTTGAACGGCGAGCTCAGTTTGAGCTTAAATGCTGAGCAAACCAATTTACTGGTAGATAGGGTGCACATAGTCAATGTAGTCAACAACCTGCTCGACAATGCCATAAAATATTGTAAAGCTGCTCCCAAAATAAAGGTTTCCACAAGTGTAAAAGAGAACGATTTTCAGCTTTTCGTCCAAGATTTTGGCAAGGGCATCAAACCAGAGGAAATGGACATGATTTTTGAGAAGTTTTACAGGAGTTCCCAAGGGGATTTACACGATGTGAAGGGCTTCGGCCTTGGGCTTTCTTATGTAAAGATGATTGTTGATCTGCACGGAGGAAACGTTGATGTAAAAAGTGCGAAAGCCGAGGGCACTTTGTTCTGTATTTCATTACCTTTAGAGAATAACCCCAAAAAAGTGATCTATGCCCAAAGCCAAAATACTCTTAATGGAAGATGATGCCAATTTGCGTTATGCACTCAAGGCTTATCTAGAATTGGAAGACTTTTTAGTAGAGACCGCTGAAAATGGAGAAGAGGGTATAAAGCTATTTAAAGAGCATCATTTTAATCTTTGTATCATTGATGTAATGATGCCTAAAAAGGATGGATTTACAGTGGCAAAAGAGATTCAGCACGAAAATGCCCGAGTGCCTTTTTTATTCTTAACGGCGCGTTCCATGAAGGTAGATAAGTTGAAGGGCTTTAAGTTGGGAGCAGACGATTACATCGTTAAACCTGTTGACGAAGAGGAGTTGATTGCTAGGATAGAAGCCATATTAAGAAGGAGCCGCACGCCACAACAAATCGACAAAAAGAATTGGGAAATTGGGGAATACCAATTTGAGCCTGCAAGTAGGAGGCTCAGATTTAAAGTAGAGGAGCCTGTAAACCTAACGGAGAAAGAAGCTGCCTTGCTTGAAATGCTCTGCGAGAGAAAAGGCCGTTTGTTGGATAGAAAGGAAGCCCTGCTTAAAATATGGCGCGGAAAGGACTACTTCAATCGGCGAAGTATGGATGTGCATATAGCGCATCTGAGAAAGCATCTTCAGAAAGATGCTGATGTTAAAATCACTAATATTCATGGTAGAGGCTTTATTTTAGAGGATACTTCTTCTTGATGTTTAATATCTACAGTTAAATAGAATAGTGCTTAAATTTGGGATGGCTTTTTTATTAACCGCAATTTTTGTAGTTTCCAAGCATCACTAAAATCGAATTATGTCATACTTACCTATAGAAGATTACGGATTGATTGGGAACATGCGCTCAGTGGCATTGGTAGGTATGAACGGATCCATTGATTGGTTTTGCTTTCCTCATTTCGATTCTCCAAGCGTTTTTGGATCAATTTTAGACGATAAAAAAGGAGGTCGCTTTCAGCTAGTTCCCTTAGATCAAGATTATCATACAAAGCAATTTTACTGGCCTGATACCAATGTTTTGGTTACGAGATTTCATTGTGAGAATGGGATTGTGGAAATCACAGACTATATGCCGGTAGGGGAGGACGTTAAAACAGAGAAAGATTATAGGATCATCAGAAGGATTACGGGAATACATGGTCGAGTAAAAATGAAATTGATCTGCCAGCCCGGGTTTAACTATGCTAGGGACGAACACACACTCAGCAAAACTGAAAAAGGAGTGACTTTCCATTCAGAAAACCTAAGTATGGCTTTAGCCAGTACAATTGACCTTGAAGTTGAAGGGCACTACGTAGATACAGAATTTGAGCTCCATGAGAGTAGTACGGCGGTTTTCGTTTTTCATAAAACTTGTAAAGGCGAAGGTTGTAATATTGAATTTGATGAAGAACAAGCGGATAAGCGATTTAAAAATACGGTTAATTTTTGGAGAAATTGGCTTTCCCAATCGCATTACAAAGGCAGATGGCGTGAAATAGTGAACCGATCTGCCTTGATTTTGAAGTTGCTTACATTTGAGCCCACAGGTGCCATAGTAGCGGCGGCTACTTGTGGCTTGCCAGAAGGAATAGGAGGGGAGCGCAATTGGGATTATCGTTATACTTGGGTTAGGGATGCAGCTTTTACAGTGTATGCTTTTATGCGCATCGGTTTTACTACGGAGGCAGCCGCTTTTATGAATTGGATCGTAGAAAGATGCAGTAGTTCAAATGAAATTGGCACCTTGCAAGTTATGTATGGCATAGATGGGAGGCAAAAACTAACCGAAGAGACCCTAGACCATTTAGAAGGTTACAAGCAGTCCTATCCGGTAAGAATAGGCAATGGTGCGCACAATCAGCTCCAATTAGATATCTATGGAGAGCTGATGGACTCCGTTTATCTTTATAATAAATATGGCGAGCAAATCTCATATTCAACGTGGAAAACCATGTGTAAGCATATAGACTGGGTTTGCGAGAACTGGAGAAAGGCAGATGAGGGCATATGGGAAATGAGGAGTGAAAGAGAGCAGTTTGTTTATTCTAAACTAATGTGTTGGGTTGCAATGGACCGTGCTGTAAGATTGGCCAGGAAACGCTCTTTCCCGGCAGATTTAGATAAATGGATTGGCGTTAGAGATGAAATTTACCTAGAGATTATGGAAAAAGGATGGAATGAAGAAGTTGGGGCTTTCGTACAATATTACGGCAGCGAAACCTTGGACGCCTCTAACTTGCTTATGCCGCTCGTATTTTTCCTTTCGCCTACCGATCCTCTTATGCTAAAAACGATAGATGCGGTGATGCGCCCACCCAATAAAGGAGGGCTACTTACCAATAGTTTGGTCTATAGATACAATAATAATTTAGTTTCGGATGGTCTTTCGGGTCAAGAGGGCACTTTTAATATCTGTACTTTTTGGCTGGTTGAAGTACTTACCCGCGCAGGAAAGCACGATTCTAAAAAGCTAGAAGAGGCCAGGCTTATGTTCGAGCAGATGTTGGGTTATGCCAACCATTTAGGTATCTTTTCTGAAGAAATCGGTTTAAGTGGAGAAGCACTCGGCAACACTCCTCAGGCATTTACCCATCTATCTTTAATTAGTGCAGCCTACAATTTAGATAAAGCCTTAGGATAATGGCAAAATCACACTACTATACATTTTTATATTTTTCACCTCCAAGGGCTGTGGCTCACAGCCCTTATGGTAATTGACAAGTGGATTGTGCGCCAGTGTGCACTGCGCCAGTGTGCACTGCGCCAGTTGATACTGCGCCACAATCCACTGCAGATTTTGAGAAATGT
>CAKZMZ010000321.1 GCA_937129345.1 uncultured Thalassovita sp.
GCATAGCACTAAGTCGGTTCCGTTAAAGCCATATTTGGGCTAGATTCTCTCTAATTTGTAAAAAGAAAAATCGTATTGGTTTTTTTCATCTGCTGTGTGCTTATCTTCCGATACGGTTTTCCACATAGCTTGATTTATTTCTGGGAAAAAAGTGTCTCCCTTTACTTTTGCGTGTACACGGGTTAGGTAAATATTATCCACATCGTTAAGACAGGCTTTATACAGGGTAGCGCCACCAATAATAAAGGCTTCCTCTTTTTCAAACTCTTTGGCTTTTTCAATAGCTTCTTTAAGCGAATGTGCCATAACGCAGCCTTCTAATCGGAGGTTTTCATTGCTTGTAACTACAATATTGGTTCTCTTGGGCAAAGGTCTGCCGATAGACTCATAAGTATTCCTGCCCATGATGATGCAATGCCCTGAGGTTATTTTCTTGAAATGCTTCAAATCTGACGAAAGCCGCCAAGGTAAATCGTTATTGAGGCCGATCACATTGTTTTCAGAAGCCGCTACTATTAAAGAAAGTTTCATATAATCACACCTTGTTTCCTCTTAAAAATGCATCTACGTACATCTTCTTTTTGCCTGCAGGTTGCAATTCTTTAATGCTGATGTAACCTTTGGCGGTTCTTATGTACAGATAAGATTTTTGGTCGCTTACAATATTCTCTTCGCTATCTACAGGCTTTTGAACTACTTCGGCAGCAAAGATCTTACAGGTTTTGCCTAAGGCATTGGTCCAGGCGGCAGGATAGGGAGAAAGCCCCCTTATAAAATTGTAGACTGCGTCGACAGGTTTATTAAAGTCAATCTCACAGTCTTCCCTAAATATTTTAGGCGCACCTTTCGGGTTTTCAGGATCTTGTTGAGGAGTAAGCTCATAAGTGTTTTCTGCTATGAGTGCTACCGTTTTTAAGACTACGTCTGATCCTTTAGTCATCAACCTTTTGTAAAGGGTTCCGGCTGTATCTTCTATGGTAATGGGCTCTTTTTCTTGCAAAATTAGGTCACCGGTATCTATTTTTTTCTTAAGAAAGAAAGTGGTGAGTCCTGTTTCTGTTTCGCCGTTGATAATGGCCCAATTTATGGGTGCAGCACCTCGGTATTGTGGCAGTAGAGAAGCGTGCAAGTTAAAAGTACCATATTTAGGAAAAGACCAAATCAACTCGGGCAGCATTCTAAAGGCAACCACTACAATAAGGTTAGTGCCTAGATCTTTTAATTGATTGAGAAAACCTTCATCTTTTAATTTTTCAGGTTGTAATACGGGTAAATTATGTTTGAGTGCGGCTTCTTTTACTGGAGAGTATTTCAGTTTTAAACCTCGCCCTGCGGGTTTATCGGGGGCGGTTACCACACCAACTACTTCAAATTCAGATTCAATCAATTTTTCTAAAGCGGGTACAGCAAATTCTGGTGTACCCATGTATACTATCTTAAGCTTGCGTTGCATAGGTTAATACTCGTTTATAAATTTCTTAAAAACCATATCTTTGGCCACATCCCTTATTTTTCCATTGTCGCAGTAAAGTACCCTTGCGGGATGCTCTTTTATGAATGAATGATGGTGTGTAGCCATAATAACTGCTGTGCCCGATTGATTTATCTTGATAAAAAGCTTTAAAATATCACTGGCCACGGCAGGATCTAGGTTGCCTGTGGGTTCATCGGCCAATATTAGTAAAGGATAGTTGACCAAAGCCCGGGCAATGGCCACCCGCTGCTGCTCACCACCTGAGAGTTGATGTGGCATTTTTTTCTGTATGCCATCTAAACCGACTTGTGCCAATACTTCGTTGATGCGTTCTTTCATTTTTGGCTTTTCTTTCCAGCCTGTGGCGCGCATTACGAACAGTAAGTTCTTTTCTACATTTCTGTCGGTAAAAAGCTCAAAATCTTGAAAGATAATGCCTAGTTTTCTGCGTAGGTAAGGTATGTTTTTAGTATCTGGAGGATTTACAGTAAAACCTGCTACCTCAATTTGTCCTTTACCCGCTTCTAAATCTGCATAAAGTGTTCTTAGCAGAGAAGATTTACCACTGCCCGTTTTGCCAATAAGGTATACAAACTCATTGTGCTTGATCTTAAAATTGAGTTCATCGAGAATGGTGTCTTGGCGTTGAACAACTGAAGCGCCGCTCACTACAACAATATGGTCTTTTTCCATGCGGGCACTGGTTTGGTTAGGTTTGTATCGTTGATCTAAAAGTAAATATTTCCTTTCAGGAAAACGAAATCCAAATAAAACTCAGATTTCTAGCTTTTGTAATTTACCAAAGGGCAACTGGTCTATTACTTCTCGTAAGGCATCTTCCTTGCCTTCTAAACCGTATTTTTCTAATTTTTTAAGCGGTCTATCGGCCCTAAAATAGGCGATAAGCACAAAGTTCTCATCTCTTAGTTGGATGTAGTCTGGTATTTTGGCCTTACCTTTAACTTTGATAATGTACATTCTATTTTTGATTAGTATTTAGCTATTGGCTTGTAGATACTTTTTACATAGCCCAATACTGAATAAACTGATAAAAAAGAAAAACCTCACTAAAATTGCGAGGTTTTCTTTTTGGGTTTAATCTAATTTCTTGGCGTCGTTCAAAAATTTCTCTAGGCCGATATCGGTCAGAGGATGTTTTAGCAAGCCCAAGATTGCGTTTAGTGGACAAGTGGCTACATCTGCGCCGGTTTCGGCAGCTTGTACAATGTGTAGTGGGCTTCTGATAGAGGCGGCCAAAACTTCTGTTGTAAAATCGAAAGTTTGGTAGATGTCTACAATTTGGGCAATTAGATCCATGCCTTCAAAAGAGATGTCATCTAACCTGCCGATGAAAGGAGATACATAAGCGGCGCCTGCTTTTGCAGCTAAAATGGCTTGGCCTGCAGAAAACACCAAGGTGCAATTGGTTCTTATACCGTTGTCAGTAAAATATTTGATGGCCTTTACACCGTCTCTGATCATGGGTACTTTTACTACAATGTGCTCGTCAATGGCGGCCAATTCTTCGCCTTCTCTTACGATCCCATCAAAATCAGTGGCAATTACCTCTGCACTTACGTCAGCTTGAACAATGTCGCAGATTTCTTTGTAATGTTTAAAAATATTGTCTTTACCTTTTACGCCAGATTTGGCCATGAGCGAAGGATTGGTGGTAACACCATCTAGTACGCCAAACTCTTTTGCCTCTTTTATTTCGTCTAGGTTTGCGGTATCTATAAAAAATTTCATTTCAAAATAAGTATTATGGTTTATAAAATATGAGTAAATATAAGCCTAGATATTTTTAATTATAAGTGTTTGATTGTTAAATTTCAATTAATTGTAAATCAGTTTGTTATGTGCTTGTTTGCGATGTATGGTTAAACAGTGGGCAGGGAGAAAATTGGAAATTTAGCCGATGGGCATAAAAAATGGCAAGCCGAGTATCGCACCGCTACAACCACTTACCCTTGCTTCCTTCCGGACCTGGGGGATTCGCAGGAGCTGGTCGCACTGACTTGCCGATGCAAAGCTAATAAGTTTAGTTTTTAATCCCAATGTTTCAATTGATTTGAGGGAATTAAAAATAAAAAAGCTGTGTGCTGCATTACAAAACTGCTTAATTTTCAGCTCCACTTTCTAAAAAATCAGATAAGAGCTTATTTACTTGTTCAGGTGCTTCTATAGAAGAAGAGTGCCCCGCACCGTTGATGATGTACAAATTGGAATTTTTTATATTTTGGTGGATTTTTTTTGCCTTTGGTGGGGGAGTGGCCTTGTCTTGATCGCCTACGATGATCAGAGTGGGCATAGTTATTTTTTCTAGTTCGCCTAAAACGGCCTGTCTGTCTATAACTCCCTTAACCGCTTTAACAATAGACTTCTTGTTCTTTTGCATTTCTAATGCCCATTCTTTCTTTTCTGCTTTGCGCTTAGGGTCTTTTAAAAACTTTTCGCCAAACATAATGGGCATTACCTTATTGGTTACGACTTTTACTCCAAACCACTTTACAATGGTGGTCAATAACCTATATTTTCCTTTAAAAACTTCCTCTTCTGCAGAGGTTTCCATAAGTGTAAGTGAGCGAAGGAGCTCAGCATGTCTGGCTGCCATGCGCATACCTACAAATCCACCCATAGATAGGCCTATAAAATGTACTGGTGGTAATTCTAGTTTTTTAATGAGGGCCACAGCATCAGCAGTAAGATTGTCCATATCATAGCCACTTGCGCTTACTTCGCTTTTTCCTTGGCCACGATGATCGTAAAGTACACAGCGATAATCATTTTTAAAATGACTTATTTGTTTGTGGAAAAGTTTTGTGCTCCAGAGTAATCCGTGGCTAAAGAATAGCACTTTTTCGCCCTCACCGTGTATTTCGTAATATAATTTTGTGTTATTTACTTCTGCAAATGGCATCTTTTTGTATTATCTCATCCTTTTTCTCTTTATTAAATAAGGCAAAAGAATTTGATCGATGTTCTTTGCCACATCTGCTTCTATAAAATCAATTTTATACTGCCCGCACTTCATTTTTATCTCTTTAAAGAGCGACTCAATTTTTTCCTGATAATGCTTTTTAATCTGAGAGGGTTGAGCTTTTTCTCTCTGACCGGTTTCAAGATCGATAAAAATAGTAGGTCTTTCAGGAAAGTTGAAGTCTATTTCGGTGCGCTTATCGTACACATGAAAAATGAGGATCTCGTGGTTGTTGTGCTTTAAATGTTGCAAAGCAGAGAAAATCTCATCGTGCTTATCTGTATTCTCGAGCATATCGCTAAAAAGTACCACCAAAGATCTTTTATGTATCCTTTTGGCTACTTGGTGGATCACTTCTGCTACAGAGGTTTTATGTTGTGTGGGTTTTTCGCTCAGCATTTGCTGCAACATCAAAAATAAATTATGGATGTGTTTGCCAGTAGATCTGACCGGGGTTAGGGTTTCAATTTCTTCATGAAAGGTGCATAGGCCTACGGCATCTCTTTGGCGCTGTAGCATGTATGATATGCAAGCAGCTGCAGTAATGCTAAATTGTATTTTGGCTTGCGACTCCGGCGGATAGTACATTGAAGAAGATTTATCCAGTAAAATCATGCATCTTAGGTTGGTCTCTTCCTCGTATCTTTTGGTGTAAAGCCTGTCTGTTCTAGCAAATACCTTCCAGTCTATGTGGCGGGTGCTCTCTCCGGTATTATAAAGATTGTGTTCTGCAAACTCTACTGAAAAACCATGGTAAGGCGATTTATGCAAGCCCGTGATAAATCCCTCTACCATTTGTTTTGCCAGTAATTCTATGTTTCCGTACTCTTTTACTTTAGAAAGATCCATGCCGCTGATCAAGGATTAATTAAATTGTAAAATGAAAAAATAAGTGTGTGCCAAAACTTGCCATGATAGCTTTTATAAAGCCTACGGGCTGCGATTGCCAAAAAATAGATTGAGCTACCCCAATAAAAAACCTTTAATCTTTGCCTGCCTTTTGTTGTGAATTTGCAGTACCTAAATGCGCTTTGGCAAAAGCAGAAGGAAATCCTTTTTTGATGGCAATGTTTAAATTGCTTTCGGCTTCATCTTTGGAGTCCCATGCTCCCCAGATAACTCTGTAAGAATGCTGCCCATTGCTCCAGCCAGATTCGATATTTACATTGCTCAGGCCTAGGCTTTTTACTTCTTTGGCAACTTCTAAGGCCTTTTTTATTTCGCCATAAGAAGCCAACTGAATGCCATAGCCGCTTTTGCTAACAGGCGTACCCCAAGTGTTGTAAGTACCTACATCGTTAAATCTCTTTTCTAATGGTAGGTTGGCGATTTCTTTATTGGGCTTGCTTTCTGTTTTGGCCTTATTTTCTTTCTGCGCAATTGCCTCATCTTCTTTTTCCTTCGCTTTATCGCTTTTGGATTTATCCTTAGCGATAGGCCCTTCTGCATCTTTATCATTTTTGGTGGAGTCTTGTTGTGCAGTAGAGCTGTTAGGTTTAGGTGTGGCGTTTAAAGTTTTGTTATCGCCAACTTTCAACACTTCTATCTCAACCTCGAGCACACCTGTTTTTTCCATATTAAGTTTGAGTGCTGCTCTTTTAGAAATGTCTAAGATCCTATTTTTTGAAAAAGGGCCTCTATCGTTTATCCTAAGCGTAACCCATTTATCCGGTTCATTAAGGTTGGTCACTTTAATGATGGTGTTAAAGGGCAGTTCTCTATGGGCGGCTGTCATGGCAAACATATCATAAATTTCGCCACTAGCAGTTACCTTACCGTGCATTTTCTCGCCATAGTAAGAGGCTTTTCCTTGTTCTTTATCGCCTACACTGTACTTTTCATCATCTTGAGACAAGCCTACAAAGGCATTGAGCAATAGTGCTGAAGCGAATACAAAAAATAATTTAAATCGTAACATGTGAAAAAAAATTTATGAGGTTGATTTATTGCTTTTCTACCTGAAGATGTTTGCGTGCACACGGCTTTATTTCTGTATTTTTTAAAAAAT
>CAKZMZ010000322.1 GCA_937129345.1 uncultured Thalassovita sp.
ATCGCCGACCAAGCCGAGCAATTCTACGTACTTACCTTCTTTATTGAGCTTTCTTACAAAGTGCTGCCCAAGTTCTACACAACCCGAGAAGTTGTCAGACATGATCTGGGCCGTGGCCACTTCTAAAGAATTGATTTCCCTATCCATACAAAATGTGGGGATACCCGCCTCTTTGGCGCGCTTTACATTAGATACCGAACCTTCTGCATCTGTGGGATTGAACAAGATGGCCTCGTAACCTGCCGCAATCACATTTTCGAAATGCTCGGCTTCTTTGGCCGTGTTGTTCTGCGAATCGAATATGGTGGTTTGGTAGCCGAGTTCTTGGGCTCTTTTGGCTGCCTCTTCTCCTAAAACCACAAACCAAGGGTTGTTTAAGGTAGAGATGATGACCGCCATTTTTTTAGGGTCATTTTCATTACTACCAGATTGGGCGCATGCAAAAAGGAGTAAAAAGGACAAAAAGTATGTTGGTTTTTTCATTTTCAAATTGGTCAGTTTCTAAACTTAGGTACTCAGTTCCGAAAGTAAGAGCGACTTGGCAGTTTGGTACAATCCTTCGGGAGAAATGCCATAATGGTTAAAAATATCGACCTGCGGTCCCGTTACCGTGTACTCATCAGGAATGCCTACAATTTTTAAAGGCAAAGCTTTTCCATGCTGCATTAAGGTGCTCGCACAAAGTTCTCCCAAACCTCCGTAAATGCTGTGTTCTTCCACCGTGATCATGGCTTGGCACTTATTGGCTGTTTCAAGTAGCAAAGCCTCATCAAATGGCTTAATGGAATGCATGCTGAGTACTGTACAGTGCGTACCATCTTTTTCCAATGCCTCAGCCGCTTTATAAGCATGGTACACCGTTTCACCTGTAGCGACAAAAGCCAAATCACTTCCATCTTTCAGCTTAATGCCTTTGCCCAACTCAAATTTGGTGGCTGAACTGTGGAGGTGGTACATAGGCCTTTTGCCAAAGCGGATAAAGGTAGGTTCGTTAAGTTGGGCCGCTGTGGTGATGGCTTTTTGGGTCTCAAAATTATCTGCAGGTACCATAATGTTAATGTTGTTGATGGCACGTAAAACAGCAAGGTCATGGATAGAATGGTGCGTAGAACCCAAAGCACCATAACTCACGCCCGCACTGATGCCCACCAAGTTTACAGGATTGTCTGAGTAGCAAACATCGTTTTTGATTTGTTCTAGAGAACGTGCCGTTAAAAAACAAGAAGGCGACACGGCAAAAACCTTTTTACCTGTTGAGGCCAAGCCTGCTGCCATGCCTACCAAATTTTGTTCGGCAATGCCCACTTCTACAATTTGTTGGGGAAAGCGTTCGCCAAAAGGTTTTAGCTTACCCGAGCCTCTAGAATCACTCGTTACAGCTATGATATCTTTATCCTCTGCGGCCAATGCTTCCATTGTTTCCGCAAAAGCCACTAAGTTTGGGATGCCTAATTCCATATCTTTCATTTTGCTTTGAATAACAATTCTTGATCTAGCAGTTCTTGTTGTGCCTGTTTGTAGTGTTCATCGTCAGGTACGCCGTGGTGCCATTTAAGCACATCTTCCATAAAAGAAATGCCCTTGCCTTTTATGGTATTGGCAATCACCAAGTTGGGTTTGCCCGTTTCAAAAGCGCCTTGTTTTAAAACTTTGGTAAGCCCGGCAAAGTCGTGCCCGTTTACTTCTTTCACCTGCCAACCAAAGGCCTTAAATTTTTCTTCTAGCGGCTCGGTATTGAGCACATTATGGGTTCGGTCGGTAATTTGGAGCATGTTTCGGTCCACAATGGCCGTAAGGTTATCAAGTTTGTAATGGGCGATCATCATGGCAGCTTCCCAATTAGAACCTTCTGCCAGCTCCCCATCGCCTAAAAGGGTAAATACTCGATAAGATTTTTTATCCATTTTGGCTGCGAGTGCCATACCTGCGCTTATTGCAAGACCGTGTCCGAGCGCACCCGTATTCTGCTCTATGCCATTTACCTTGCGCGTTGGGTGTCCTACATAATGCGACTTGTATTGGCAAAGGGTTTCCAGATCTGTTTCGGGGAAAAAGCCTTGGTCGGCCAATACCACGTAAAGCGCTTCTACTGAATGCCCTTTGCTCTGTACGTACCTATCTCTATCGGGAGAATCAAAATTGTCTGGCCCTACATTCATCACCTCATTGTACAATACATTTAAAATATCTATACAGGAAAGGCTACCGCCTGTATGCCCTGCCTTTGCTTGCTTTATGTATTTGAGGATTTTCTTTCGGTATTCTATTGATTTTTGCTCAAGTTCTGTTGGCGTCATGTTGCTTGGTTTTCATTCGAAAAATGTTAGAAACTGCGAGGTGTCTTAGCCTTCATCAGGCTCATTGTGGTAATGTACATCCCACTTAAGGTACTTACTAAGCGCCTCTTTGAGTATACTGGCCGTGTGCGAAACATTCATTACGGCATGGTGCTCAAAACCATGGTTACAGATGTAGCGCATCAATTTTTGCAGTTTGGGCACTTGTGCTACGGCACGATTGCCAAAGGTATTCAACGTATCGTTAGTGAGCACACCTTCACCAAAATAAGCACGTATTCCACCATTAAAATCGAAGGTGCTGATGCGGCCATAAGTAAGCGACCCTGCAGGAGTGCTGCCCTCTAAAGCGCCGTAGGTATTTTCCTCCCCGACTATGGTGCCTAAAATAGGTGCAGTACTTACTTGAATATCGGGCAAGAAGGATTTGGCCCAATTGCCACAGTGGAAAAGCACGCACTTTTCGTCATCTTCTGCGTAGTTGTTGTTCCAATCTACCAAAGCACTTGGCGAGCCCGAAGCCAATTGCATGGCGTACATGGTGAGTGTGCCTGTTACATCTACCTCACAAGCACTTGGCATGAGTTGGTCGCTCATCATGCTCATGTTGGTGCAAACGTTACAACCAAAATTAGATTGCACAGAGGTCCAACACTGAATAGCCGTCGCATCTAGCGCATTTTCTTCCATAAAATCAGAGAGTACCACGCCTAGCTTGGCCATTTGCACCAACTTATCTTCAGGGGTTTTGCCTGTGGGCGAATATTCCTTTATACTGTCTAACTTGGCTTTTACTTTTGCATGATCGGCGGTAAGCTTATCGGCATTGGCCAAAATTTCTGAGAGGTCTACCGTGGTGACAGAAATGCCGTTGCGTTCCAAGATTTTCTCACTGTAACGCACGG
>CAKZMZ010000323.1 GCA_937129345.1 uncultured Thalassovita sp.
AGCATATTTTGCAATCTTAAATCCTATTTTACCCGTTAGGTCAACTTCAGGATAATAATTGTACATAAGCGAAATTACTGATTTGGCACCGGGTACCAGTTTTCTAGGATCCAGTCTTTTGTCGAAATGATTGGCGAGGTAAGACATTTTGCCATGTTTGCCCTGATTGAGCCATGTCTCCAAACGCGGCGCCTCTTCTTGCAAGAAATCTGCCTTAGAGATACCAATAAAATCAAAACCTAGCTCTTTTGCTATCGTTTTTACTTTTAGTGTGTTTTCTTTTATGCGGATATTCTTTTTCAAAATATAAAGGTTTAAAACAATTTACGCCCTAAAACAAGAAGACTTTTATTATTGAGTTTTGAATTTAAGGCCTAAATAAATTAAAATTGATAGTTTGAATAACTATCTAGATATCGATTTTTTTTAGTTTCATCAGATTTTATGAGGTTATTCACTCATTAAGCCACTTTAACAAAAAAAAGCTCTTTTTATAGTACTTATATCAAAAAAACTGATGTGAGTTAAAAAAAATTATCGCAAAATTGAACGGAAGCAAAAATAAGTTTTTTCATGCTTTTTCCGAGTAAATATAAACTAGCCATGATTAAATCGACAATTATCAAAACAATGATTTTCCTCTTAGTGCCACTTTATTCAGTATGGGCGCAGAGAGGGTTTAAGGTAACTAACGGAGAAAAAAGACTTGCTTTGGTAATGGGCAATGCAGCCTACCAAAGTACCTCTCCGCTTGCTAATCCGGTAAACGATGCTAGATCTGTGGCATCTGCTTTAAAGAGCATTGGTTTTGAGGTTATCAAAGTAGAGAATGCCTCTTTATCTGATATGAAGAGAAAAGTAGATGATTTTGGTGTAAAACTAAAGGACTACGATGTAGGTCTGTTTTACTATGCAGGACATGGCATACAATCTCGCGGCAATAATTACTTGGTGCCCGTAGAGGCCAATCTCGTTAATGAAAGACAGGTAGAATACGATTGTATCAGGGCTGATCGCGTATTGAGTTTTATGGAGGATGCCAGAAGTAAAGTAAACATTGTAGTGCTAGACGCTTGTAGAAATAACCCTTTTGAGCGCTCTTGGACCCGCTCTACTGCTGGTAATGGTCTGGCATTTATGAATGCGCCTTCAGGTTCTTTGATCGCTTATGCAACATCGCCCGGTAGTACAGCTTCTGATGGAACCGGCTCTAACGGTCTATATACTGAGGCATTGTTACAAGAGTTGTATACGCCCGATATAACCATATTACAAATGTTCCAACGAGTAAGGGCAAAAGTGGTAGATAAATCTGGCGGTAAACAAATCCCTTGGGAGTCTTCTGCGCTTACAGGCGATTTTTTCTTTGCCGGCAAGAATACAGTACCAATAAACAATAACAACAATAATGTTATCACAAAAAATACCAACAATACTTACGACAATTATAAAGACAATTCTTTTAAAGCCTCTTGGAAAACAGAAAACGGTAAATATTGGCTCTACATAAATGGTAAACATTCCTCAGGCACTAAAAGTACTTATGTAGGAGATGATGTAATTGTGTATGATCCAAATACCAAGACCAATTACATGATGTATGGATATAGAAACAACATCGATGGTGTAGAGCGAGAGGCAGTGCCTATATATTCTCCAAGTTCTGCTTTTTACAGGAGCAAAGATGGTTCTTATTGGTTCTACTTAAAAGGAAGCAGGAAAAGTGGTACTAAAAGTGCATGGGTAGGTAACTCTTTACTTGTTTATGAGCCAGAAAGCGGAAAGCATTTTTTACTAAAAGACTATAAGTTTAGAAACGATAATAAGATTTACCCGGCTGAAGAAGAATTTTCGAGAACAAATGCTTTTTGGAGGCAAAAAGATGGATCATATTGGTTTTATTTTAAAGGGGAACACATATCGGGTACAAAAAACAGGTGGTCGGGAGATGACTTGATAGTAACCAATCCTAATACAGGTAAAGAGTATTTATTAGAAGACTACAAACAAAGAGATGACAATCAATTAAGAGAGGCTGTAGAATATAGGCAGTATTGATTTTGCTTTTTTTAAAGATATTGTAGTTTAAAAACGATTAAGGCGAAAAGTTGTCGTGACTTTTCGCCTTTTTTTATTCGCCTTTTTCTCTTTAAAAGAAAAATTTAAATGTTAATGTTTCATTAACATATTAAAACTAAACAAACGAACCATGCATAAAAATGAATCAGTAAGGTACCTGATTGGAGTCACCTGTTTGGTACTATTTGGATTTACTACTCCCAAAGAACCATCTCAAAAAGACCAATCTGTTTTAGATAAAGTATTAGAAAGGGGCCTTTTAAGGGTTGGAATCACAGCTGATTATATGCCTTTCTCTTATTACGATGCTGATAGAAAAAGCTATCAAGGTATCGACATAGATTTGGCCAAACAGCTTGCAAAAGATATGGAGGTCGAAGTAGAATTTGTGCCCACGAACAGAAAAAGTCTAACCAGGGATATTTTATTAGGAAAGTTTGACGTAGCCATGTCTGGCTTGCCCCGCACCATGAAACAGACCTTGATTACCAATATGACAACTGGTTATTTTGAGAGTGGTAAAAGCTTGCTTATAAGACAGCAGGATAAAGTTTTAATTAAAGATTTGGCTTCTGCCAATAAGCCTAAATTTACAGTAGGAGTTAAGCAGGCTACAACTAGTCAAAAGTTTGCTGAGTTGTATTTAAGTGCAGCCCAACTCATCTTTTTGAGCACCCCTGAAGATTTAAAAGAAGCTCTAAAAAACGGTGTAGTGGATGTTGTTTTGACTGATAACATAGAAGCCAAAGTTTTGGCAGATATGGATGCAGAACTGCATGCGGTCGATCCATACCATCCGCTCAACACAGAAGTACTAGCTTTTGCCATGCCACCCGGTGATAAAAAATGGCAGGAATTCCTAAACCTTTGGGTATTGCACCAACTGCAAGAAGGCGAGGTGCTTAGACTACAAGAAAAGTGGGTGGGAGAATAATTTTCTGGGAGTTGATTGCGCACTACAAATGCACTATCAAGCCCCACTTTGTAACCAAAGATTTTAGTTTCTTCAAATAATTGCTGTTATTGGTTGCTTGACGTTACATTTAGAATTTCATAAACACAGAAATGATGAATGAGCAAGCATTGGAGTTGCTTAGATATCTAATTGGTAGATTCAAAATTTCGGAAGATATTAATGCAACGCACATTACGATATGGAAAGGCAATATGAGGCATTGTCCTGCCAGTAAAAGGCTGGATGCTAAGACAATTGCTGCATCAAATACCTGATGATCTTCTATATCCGTTTAAGTAGGCTCTAACTGAGGAAAACCCCTTAAAAAAACCTATCTTGGGAACAAATGAGCCGTATTAACTGATAGTACAACTGTCGATATTAAAACACCTTAGATTTATTGTATGTCATATATACTCGGTGGGATTTACTTATGAAAAACTTTGAAGCAGGCCCTTGGTCACATTCCCTCATTCATCCGGAGACTAATGAGGCAATAACCTTAAATTTATGCTTGGCTTATACAACTGGCATTAAGCGCATCATTTTACGCAAATAGAAAGGCTGATCTGAAGGGAGGATAGGCGATTGGAATTCGGATATTAGGTTTTAGTTTTTTGGCTATTGGATTTTTCTAGGTCGGCATTGGGGCTTTAGAATTTGACTCAAAGATTTTAGTTTTGAATTCCAAAAAGTGAACTTTCAACGTCTCAACGTCTCAACGTCTCAACGTCTCAACGTCTCAACGTCTCAACGTCCCAACGTCCCAACGTCCCAACGTCCCAACGTCCCAACGTCCCAACGTCCCAATTTTACAGTATTAAAACAAATTACCTCATAAAATTCGCTTTTAACCCTTAGTTTTGTGCTTTTAAAAATTTGACCATGAAACTAGAAGCACTCACCGCCATTTCTCCCATAGACGGACGCTACAGAAACAAAACAAAACAACTTGCTCCCTACTTTTCAGAGTTTGCTTTAATGCACTACCGAGTAAGGGTAGAGATTGAATATTTTATCGCTTTGGCAGAAATTCCCCTACCGCAATTATCTGCAATCTCTGAGGCTGATAAAGATACTTTAAGGGCTATTTATGAGAATTTTACTATTGAGGATGCCGCTACCATAAAAGAAACCGAAAAAATCACCAACCACGATGTTAAGTCGGTAGAGTATTTTATTAAGGATAAAATGGCAGCATTGGGTTTAGAAAAAGCTTTAGAGTTCGTACATTTCGGACTCACCTCCCAAGATGTAAACAATACTTCTATACCGCTTTCTTTTAAAGAAGCCATGGAAGAGGTGCTATTGGCACAAATAGAAGAAGTACTCGGCAAATTAAATTTGCTGGCTTCTGATTGGAAAGAAGTTCCTATGTTGGCCTTTACTCATGGGCAACCGGCTTCGCCAACAAGATTAGGCAAAGAAATGGGCGTTTTTGTCTATCGCTTACAGCAGCAAATGGATACTTACAGCAACATACCTTACACAGCAAAATTTGGTGGTTCAACAGGTAACTGTAATGCGCATCATTTAGCTTATCCAGAAATTAATTGGATTGAATTTGCCAATACTTTTGTAAACAAAAGCTTGGGTCTGAGGCGTGCGCAATTTACCACTCAAATAGAAAACTACGACTTTTTGGCTGCCCATTTTGATTTGCTCAAAAGAGTAAATACCATATTAATGGATTTAAGCCGAGATGTTTGGCAGTATATTTCTATGGGCTATTTTAAGCAAAAAATAAAAGCCGGCGAGGTGGGTTCTTCTGCCATGCCACACAAAGTAAACCCCATAGATTTTGAAAATGCTGAGGGCAATTTGGGCATTGCCAATGCTTTGCTAGAGCACCTTTCTGCCAAGCTGCCCATTTCACGCTTGCAAAGAGATTTGACAGATTCTACCGTGTTAAGGAATATTGGTGTGCCGCTTTCCCACATCAGCATTGCATTACAATCTTTGTTAAAAGGATTGGGTAAATTGGAATTGAACCAAGCCAGATTAAACGAAGATTTGGACAACAACTGGGCGGTTGTGGCAGAAGCCATACAAACGGTGCTTAGGCGAGAAGGCTACCCCAAGCCTTACGAGGCACTCAAAGCACTCACCCGCAAAAACGAAAAAGTGACCCAAGCAAGTTTGGCAGAATTTATTGATACTTTAAATGTGAATGAGGAAATAAAGGCAAGTTTGAAGAAGATTACGCCATTTAATTATACGGGGGTTGTGCCGGAGTAGTGATGCTCTTCTAAAGTTTTTGAATTTGAAATCTTTGTGATTGTTGATACAAGATAGAACTTCTTGAAGGACACATCTTTAAATTCTACTTTTGAATATGTGTTATGCCAACGCACTTTTTTAATTTTCAAACTATTCTAATAACTTCCATTAATGTCCCATCCAAGTGGTCAAAATCACTGTCAGTAGTCATTAGTGGAATGTCAAGTGAATACGCTGTTGCTGCTATCCAAAGGTCATTTTTCTAGCCGATCTTTCGAGAATATTTCCACTTTTATCTTTAGTTTTTCGTTTTGAAAATGCATCTATTTCGGTATATGAATCAATTAATAATTGATCAGCATTAGAAATGTCTATGTATGTTATTTCTTCAAGTATTTTATTGAGTTTTTGGATTTTAGGCTTGCCCCAATTGTTTTGCGCGATAAAGGATACCAATTCTGCCTTGGTCACAACAGAAACGATTATATTGGCTGCTTCATCATACTTTTCAAGTTCTTTGAGGCATCTTTTGCCTGTAGTCGTATCTCTAACTATATGAATGAATACACAGGTATCGATAACTATATTTTTCATCTGTGTATATCTTTAAGCATTTCTTGAAATTCTTCTTCACTGATTTCATCTTTCAATAAGCCCGAAATACTTTTTAGTGCGGAAAGTGAACTTGACTTTTTTGATTGTTTGGCTTGAAAAAGCAGTTGTTGGTGAGCAGTCATTGCCGTTGGCTTTTTTGAGAAAAACCTATCTCTTGCACCTGGCTCATTATATTCTCGAATTTCAATAAAACTTAGTTGCCCATTGGGTTTGTAGTGTGCCATTCCTAATATTGTAACTTCCTTACCCATAAATCTGACAATACTTTCAATGATAGCTTTATCATTGGCAAACACATTCACCAAACCTTGTTCTGTCTGTAAACCAAGTTTACCTTTAGAAACTTTCATTTCATCTAATTGACCATTTACTATTACCTTTTTAGGCTCAGGTATGTTATCTTCTAATAGCCCGATTTTCTGAAAATCATCCTTTGTCAACCTGACTTCTGCAATGGTTCCTCGATTTGCCATATAGAATACCTCGTTATCACTGATGAAGTTTTTCTTGAAGCCCATCAAAGATTTCAATAATGGTTTGTCTAAGTCAACATCTTCGCTTTCATCATTCAAAGCAGTTTGAAATGACTCAATCACTAATGCCATTGGGGTTAATTGCAAGACATCTTCTCTAGGTTTGAACATTTCTAATTGAAGACCCTTGATTGTTTCTGAGAAATGGGTACAGTCAATAGTTAGAGAAGTGCCTTCTTGACTATTTCCGGAAATACTTTGTAATCGCAAAGCCAATGCACTTTTTAAGCTCTTATCAGGCTTTATCTCACTAAATCCCCTTAACCTAAGCATCAATGCTTTAGTTGCAATGTCTTTGGTAGATTTAGTCAATAAATTTAATCGATCAAACTCCAATAACCCATTGTCATCGTCTTCACTTAATATCATAATTCATTGCAATTGAAAGTTTTATAATGACAAATCTATTTATACAAAGCTATAAATTCTGTGTTTTATTTCTATTTGTGATGTTTGATTTAAGGTGAGACTCGAACATAAATACATTTATTTTTTCTGTAATTTTGCTAAGTTCTTAAAATAAATACCACATTCGTAAGATAAGCCCAAAAACTATTAATAAGTAGTTCCATAAAGCTTTTCAACTAATTCTATAATACTTTTGCGCATGGAAAAAGCAAGAGAAAAGTTCATCAGCAAGTTTATGAGCTATGTATTGCGGCACCACCCCGAAGTAATCGGGTTAAAGGTGGATGCGTTCGGCTGGGCCAATGTGCAAGAACTATTAGAAAAAGCCACTGCTGATAGTAGAAAGTTTACGTTGGAAGAAATGGAATATGTGGTAGCCAACAATGCCAAACAGCGGTTTGGCTTTAGTGAAGATAAAACAAAGATAAGGGCCAACCAAGGGCACTCTTTCCCTGTCAATTTAGAACTAGAACTAGTAATGCCACCTGATTTGCTCTACCATGGCACAGTGAGTAAATTTCTAGAGGCTATCAAAGATAAAGGCTTAAAAAAAATGGATAGGCAGCACGTGCACCTAAGCCCAGATGTAGAAACAGCTAAAGCTGTCGGTAGTAGGCGAGGAAAACCTATCATTCTAAAAATTAGAGCAAAAGCTATGCACGAAGCTGGGCATGCGTTTTACCTTTCTGCCAATGGAGTCTGGCTCACCGAAAACGTGCCTGCGGAATTTATTGAGTTTTAAGTTATCCTTCATGAGGGTTCTAGAACCCTTATAAGAGAAAATTCTACTGATCCTTTAAGCATTTAGCAGGATTAATCCTGGCCGCCCTAATAGCTTGCGAACCTACAGTAAGCCATGCTATCAACAATGCAATAAAGCCAGCGATAATGAAAAACCAAATTTCTAAATCTATACGAAAGCTAAAGCGTTCTAACCATGTATTAATGGCCCAGTAGCTCACAGGCAAAGCCAAACCTATGGCTACCAATACCATTTTGGTAAAATCACCAGTAAGCAAGAGAAGTATATTGAAAGAGCTAGAGCCCAATGCTTTTCTAATACCTATTTCCTTTATGCGTCTTTCAGCGGTAAAGGCGGCTAAACCAAGTAACCCAAGGCAAGAGATAATAATGGCCAAAGCTGCAAAATATTTACTTAATGAAGAAACCCTGAGTTCAGCCGCATACATGCGCTCGTAATTTTCATCTAAAAAGTGGTAGTCAAAAGAAAACCCAGGATTGTAATCTTGGTAAAAGTCTGTTAAACTGGCAATGGTTTCTTTTTCCTTACCAGCCTCTATACGTGCCATAACATACCAAGTATTCTCAGGCCTAACCCAAAAAAACAGAGGATTAACAGGGGAGTGTAAAGACTGGAAATGGAAGTCTTTGGCGATCCCAATTATTTCCATATCGTACTCATCCCAAAGCCGTATTGTTTTGCCGATTGGGTCTTTTAGCCCCATTACTTTAAGGGCTGCTTCGTTAAGTATAATTTTAGAAGTATCGGTACTAAAATCTCTAGAAAAGGTGCGGCCTTCTTTCATTTCAATGCCCAGAGCTTCCAACATACCGTAATTTACCCGCACGTTTTCAAAAAGTATATTGGCTTCCGGGTCTTTGCCTTCCCATTCTAAACCCATGGTATTGTTGTTTCTGCCCGAAAGTGTGTGCCCGATAGATGAGGCAGCCTTTACGCCCGGTTTTTTCTTAAGTTCTTCAAGAAAGGTGTCTATGTTTTCAGTAAGCCTGCCTTCTATGCTAAAGTAAATGATATTTTCCTTATCGTAACCTAAGTTTTTATTCTGCACAAAGGATATTTGGTTGTAAATAACCAGTACTGAAACTATGAGCACTATTGATAAAAAGAACTGGAAAATAACCAACCCGCGCCTTACCCAGAGTTCGCCCAAAGAGGTACGAAGTTGACCTTTAAGAACAACTACAGGGTTAAAGCCAGATAAATAAAGTGCAGGGTAGCTACCAGAAAGTATTCCTGTTAATATGGCGATTCCAAAAAATAGGCTCAATTGTTCTATAGTAAAATTGAGGTAAATATTCTTATCAGTAATGGAATTGAACTCGGGCAATACCAACCAAACCATCAAAATGGAAAGTACCAGAGCAAAAACACTGATCACAATAGACTCACTCATAAATTGGGCTATGAGTCCATACCTTTTAATTCCGAGTGCTTTTTTAATGCCCACTTCTTTAGTTCTTCTTGAGGCCCTTGCTGTGGAGAGATTCATAAAGTTGATGCAGGCAATGGCTAAGATAAATAGGGCTATGATAGAAAATAGGTGCACGTATTCAATCCTACCGCCTGCTTCTTTTCCATTTTCATAATTACCGTAGAGATATTGGTCAGCATATTTTTTAAGAAAGAGGGTTACATGAGAATCTTCATCTTTAGTCTTTATGTAATTGGCAATCTTATCACTTACTACTTGTGCATCAACGCCATTTTGCAGCAATACATAGGTTGGTGGCCCATTATTGCCCCATTCTAGCACCCATTCGTTTTCGTCTTTAAATGCTTCGAAAGACAATACAAAATCGAATTGAAAGGATGAGTTGGGAGGTATGTTTTCAAAAACACCACTTACTAAAAATGTTTTTTCGTGTTGAAACTCCACTTGTTTGCCAACAGCATCTTCTTCATTTCCAAAAAGACTAATGGCCAAATCTTTAGAAATAACAATAGAGCTTTTGTCTTTTAAAACAAGGCTTGGGTTACCCTGTAGCAAATCATAAGAAAATATATTAAAGTAATCCTCGCCAACATAGTACCCATCTGATTTCAAGTTTTTTTCTCCTACAGAGAGTGTAAAACTATTGATCCATGTGGTAGTAGCCGCTAGCTCAATTTCAGGGATTTCGTCTTTTAAGCTTTCGGCCAAAATGCCAGGGGTGGACCAGGTGGTCATTATTTCATCGGCGTATTGTTGGTGTTCCATTACTTGAAAAAGCCTTTCGCTATTGGCATGGAAAGCATCTATCTTTAACTCATCACTCACCCAAAGAAAAATGAGTATGGCACAGGCCAAGCCAGTAGAAAGACCAGTAATGTTTATGAAAAATGCATTTTTAAATCGCTTAAAGTTTCTGATGGTAAGTAGTAGATGGTGTTTCAGCATTTCAATAGAGTTAGATTGGGATTACAAGAAAGACATAACCTTTTTAGTAAGGTTGCTTCTCTTGATTGTATTACTCGGAAAAAATGTAAACGTTACAGTAGCTTAGGAATAAAAATCCTTTATTTACATAAGCGGTAAATTCGAGTTATGTATTACCTTTTATATGCGATATTCTTTTTGAGAAATATCTGTATTTTCAATTAAAATCAGGTAAAAAACTGATATTGGTCATAGTGCTTTTAAGCTAGAATTTGAGTAAGAAAAATGTGACAAAAATCAGCAAAAAAATATCCCTGCACAGCCTGAAAAGGCGATTGATTAATTGCAGAAGCCTTTTTACTTGCATAAATTAGCATCAAACTAAATCCTAACCTAAAAAAAAAATTATGAAAGTAACGGTAGTAGGTGCCGGAGCAGTAGGCGCCAGTTGCGCGGAATACATTGCTATCAAAAACTTCGCTTCAGAAGTGGTTTTGGTAGATATCAAAGAAGGCTTTGCAGAAGGTAAAGCAATGGATTTGATGCAAACAGCTTCATTAAACGGTTTTGATACTAAAATTACAGGAGCTACCAATGACTACAGCTCAACAGCAGGTAGTGATGTAGCGGTAATTACCTCAGGGATTCCCCGTAAGCCGGGCATGACCCGTGAGGAGTTGATCAGCACCAATGCAGGCATTGTTAAATCTGTAGCAGAAAGTTTGATCAAAGAGTCGCCGGAGGTGATCATCATCGTAGTATCTAACCCAATGGATACCATGACATACCTAACCCACAAAGCCACTGGTTTGCCTAAAAACCGTATCATCGGTATGGGTGGTGCTTTGGACTCAGCCCGTTTTAAATATAGATTGGCTGAGGCATTGGATGCTCCCATTTCTGATATAGATGGTATGGTGATTGGCGGTCATAGCGATACAGGTATGATTCCTTTAACCCGTTTGGCTACCCGCAACTCTGTGCCCGTTTCTGCTTTTATTAGCGATGAGCGCATGGAAGAAGTGAAACAAGCTACCAAAGTAGGAGGGGCTACACTCACTAAATTGCTCGGTACTTCTGCTTGGTACGCGCCTGGTGCGGCAGTTTCTGCCTTGGTGCATGCCATTGCAAATGACTCTAAGAAAATGTTCCCTTGCTCTTGCTTGTTAGAAGGCGAGTACGGCTTGAGCGACCTTTGCATAGGCGTACCAGTTAAGATAGGCGCCAATGGCGTAGAGGAAATCGTAGAGATTGAATTGACCGATTCAGAAAAAGAGGAATTGGCAAGCAGCGCAGAAGCTGTATCTAAAACCAATGGTTTGTTATAAGATAGGCTTTAATTAGATATTTGGAGCCCGACTTGAAATAGTCGGGCTTTTTTGTTTTGATTTATAACTATATTGGGGTATACTTACCTTTTTAAGTTTATTACTACATTGTGGGGCATAAAAGCAAACAAAATCTGAAATGATAAAGAAGTTATTAATCGGTATGGGAATTTTGGTGGGAGTCATAATTGTCCTTGGAGTAGTAGGATTTTACTATTTCATGCCTAACAAAAGTTTAGTTTTAAATTTTATTAAAGAGAATCCTGATAAAACTGCAATAAAATTAGTTCGTAACGACACAGTCCTTGTGGAAATCAACCCTAACAAAGTAATGCCTTTAGCAAGTACTGTTAAAATAATTATTGCCATTGAATATGCAGAGCAAGCGGCAGCTGGAAAAGTAAATCCTGAAGAGCTGATCGAAGTCACTGAATTGGATAAATATTATGTACCAAATACCGATGGTGGAGCGCATCCAAGTTGGCTAAAAAAGGTAGAAAATAAAATCCAAGATGATCGAATCACAATTAGAGAAATAGCTAAGGGGATGATAGCATTTAGTTCAAATGCAAACACAGAATGGCTTTGTGAGAAACTTGGATTGGAAAATATAAATGGTCGATTGGATAGTTTAGGAGTAAAGGACCATACAGACATTTATTATATTGTTTCTGCACTATTCATTGGAAAAGAAAAATTCGCGAATTTGAAAAACAAGGAATTGCAAGCTGAATTGAGCAGAATGCCAATAGAAGAATATCGGCAGGCAATGATTGACATTCATTCTAAACTGAAAACTGACAGTACATAAAAAAATGAAGTTGGGGATTTAGAAATGAACATTCAAAGAGTTTGGTCAGATAACTTACCCAGTTCAACGGTAGAAGAATATGTTGGAATAATGCAGAAAATCAATTCGAGGACATATTTTAGTGAAACAACTCAACGGTATTTGGATGAAGTTATGGAATTTCTGCTTGAAAACCCTGCGAATCGTGCATGGCTAGAACATTCAGGAATGAAAGGTGGGTCAACAGCATTTGTGTTGACAAAGGCTCTCTACGCAACTGACATAAAAGGTAACAAGACCGAATTGGCTTACTTTATGAACGATTTGGGCTTCTTAGAAAATACAAGACTACAAATGAGTATGAATGAATTTGAGCTAAAAGTGCTTACGAGCAAAGAGTTTAGGGAAGAAGTAATAAGCATTTTAAAAGAATGAGTACGCCCTACAACAAAAAATAAAAACCCATGCTGGGCTTAGTGGGGCGCTACAACTTTTATGTGTATCTTACAGGTAATAATTATAAACTGTTATATTAATTATTTATAGTTAAGTGCCAAGGCAACTAACAAGCATCTTTAAGAAATATCAACTTGAAATACTCCACAATTCTAATACTTATTGGCCTTATAATAATGACCACAATCTCCTGCCAAGAGCAAGATAAAAAACAACTTGTAGATATGGCTAATATTTATGCTTGGTGCATTGTTCCTTACGACAGCGTAAACAGGACGCCAAAAGAGAGAATAAGCATGTTAAAGGAGTTAGGCATTAAAAAATACGCTTATGATTGGCGCGAAAAACACCTCTCAACCATGGCTTCGGAGTTAAGGCTTGCCAAGGAAAATGACGTTGAGGTGATAGCTGTTTGGATGTGGATAGAAGAAGCCCTAGACTCTGTTGGTAACTTAAACGAGGCTAATGAAAAGGTTTTCGATATTATTGAGGAGGTGAACTATGAAGGGCAGATATGGATGAGTTTCCATGAAAACTATTTTGATGGTTTATCTGATACAGAATCTGTTGAAAAGGGTACCAAAATGGTCAATTATCTTAGCGATAGGGCAAAATCCTTAAACTGTAAATTGGCCTTGTATAACCATGGAGGCTGGTTTGGTGAGCCTGTCAATCAAATAAAAATAATTAAGGCACTGCCCAAAAGCGACTTAGGCATCGTTTACAACTTTCACCATGCACATCATCAAATTGATGCCTTCCCTCAAATAGTTGATACTATGTTGCCATTTCTGTGGTATGTAAATTTAAACGGCTTAAGAAAAGAAGGGCCAAAAATTCTTACGATTGGAGAAGGTAATCACGAAATGCAAATGATTCAGACATTAAAAGAAAAAGGTTACAAAGGAGATTATGGTATTTTAGGGCACGTTGAAGATGCGGACGTGGAGGAAATTTTAAGGGCAAACCTGAACGGCCTAATGAATAATTAGCTATCGATTTACTTATAGGAAAATAAGCTAGTATTGTCATTTGCATTTCTAAATTGGTATGTTGTATTACCAAAAAGAGCTTGGTATTTCTAAAATCACTGGTACGTTGCTCTTTTTTTTTTCATATAGCACAAAATCCAAAGCGATAAGCTGTCCACAAAACAATATCCCCACTTAAGTAATAATGTAATTTATTTTGCTACTAACCTTGTAGTTTAGTGCTATAAAAAATTTAAAGGTCAATTATTACTGACAATGATAAGTACAAAGAAGATTACGATATTTTTTGGATTGTTTTTAATGGCCCAATTGGCATTCGGACAAGAAACCAAATGGACCTTACAACAATGTGTGGATTACGCCTTGCAAAACAACCTCGATGTAAAGCTGCAGCAATTAAATATAGACGATACCAAGGCACAATTTGACCAAGCTAAGTTTGCTCGTATGCCCAGCTTAAACGGCTTTGCCAGTCACAACTACAATTGGGGCCGTTCTTTCGACGTTTTTACCAACGCTCCGGTAACCCAAAGGGTGCGCTCTAACAATTTTGGGGTTAACTCCAATGTTACGCTATTTAATGGCATGCGCAACCAAAATACCATTGTGCAGAGTAGGCAAAACTACGAAGCCAGCCAGGTCGATTTGGAGAAATCGAAAAATGATTTGATGCTCAATGTGGTGAGTGCCTATCTCCAAATTTTGTTCGATAACGAAAACCTTAACAATGCTCAGCGCTTGCTGCTAAATACGGAAGAGCAAATTGAGCAGACCGAGAAACTTGTGAGAGGAGGCGTCTTGGCAGAAACCAACCTCCTAGACTTACTTTCTCAAAAAGCTTCTGATGAAGTACAAGTGGTCAATGCCGAAAATGCCCTTACATTTTCTATTCTAAGGCTTAAGCAGTTACTACAGCTTAATGATGAAGAACCTTTTGATGTAGTAATTCCGGAAATCGAAGACCCTACAACAGATTTGATCATAGAAAATGCCAGCACCATTTATCAAACCGCAGAAGCAACACTGCCAGAAATAAAAAGTGCCGATTTAAACGTACAAAGCGCAGAAACCGGGATAAAAATAGCGCAAGGTAATTATTACCCAACCTTAACAATGTCTGCGGGTATTAATACCTTTTATTCTAGTGCCCAAGAGGTACAGGTATCACAAGAGATTACAGGAACGGAAACACAAACCATTGGCTTTATCAATTTGCCACCAGATTTGGTGCCAGATGGTGTGCCATTGCAATATCCAGTGTTTAGTGAGCTGCCGATAAGGGAGTTGGTTACCTCAGATTTTCTCTTTTGGGACCAATTA
Organism: uncultured Thalassovita sp.; assembly: GCA_937129345.1. Taxonomy (GTDB): domain Bacteria; phylum Bacteroidota; class Bacteroidia; order Cytophagales; family Flammeovirgaceae; genus Chondrinema. The sequence goes on from CAKZMZ010000323.1 coordinate 14,816, forward strand.
GATGAAAGTTTGAGGCAAAGCATCGGAGTAACACTGCAAATCCCCATTTATAATAGGCATCAAGTGAAAACAGCGGTAAACCGCTCAAAAATTCAATACGAGCGATCTAGGCTCAATGCCCAACTTACCAGAAACCAATTGAGGCAGAATATTGAAACCGCAAGGCAAGATGTAGTTGCTGCCAGTAAAACTTTTGCTGCGAATAAAAAGCGTTTAGAAGCTTTGCAAGAAACTTTTAGAGTAACCGAGGTTCAGTTTAACAGCGGTGCTGCCAACATTACAGATTACAACGTAGCCAGAAATAATTTGGTAAGTGCCCAATCGGATTTGCTACGAACCAAGTTCGATTATGTCTTTAAAATGAAAGTTTTGGACTTTTACTTAGGAAAAGAGTTGAAGTTATAACAAATGATGTTGGGAATAAATAGGTCGTATTACAAATGAATACGACCTTTTTTTTGTTTTAACTAGCCTGCTCAAGCAATCGCATTCTTAATAAATCAAGCACAGCACTATAAGTAAGTCTGATATTTACCTGTCTATCTTCGCTTAGATTGAGTTTTTTTACTTCAGTGCCCTTCTCGTCAGCCACAGCGATGTAAACCGTGCCTACAGGTTTTTCAGCTGTGCCACCACCTGGGCCGGCCACGCCAGTTGTAGAAATGCCATAGTCTGCACCGTATTTTAGTCTAACTTTTTCGGCCATTTCTTTGGCGGTCTGTTCGCTCACCGCTCCATATCGTTCAATGGTTTCTTTATCAACGCCTAATTGGTCTATTTTAACTTGGTTGCTATACGCCACAATACCGCCCAAATAGTAAGTGGAACAGCCAGCAATATCTGTTATTTTATCGGCCACTCTGCCGCCGGTACAACTCTCTGCAGTAGCAAGGGTATGTTTTTTTTGTAATAACAGCTTGCCTACCGTACTTTCTACCTCCTCATTATCATAAGCATATACATACTTTTCTATAATTTTTACTAAAGCCTTGGCTTGTTCCTCCACTTGGCTTACGATACTTTCTTTGTCGGGACCTACTCCTGTAAGCCTAAGGCGTACCTGGCCAAGTCTAGGCAAATAGGCCAATTTAATATAGGGCGGTAGGTTGTTTTCCCAGCCTTCTATCATAGGTGCGATGCGAGACTCTCCAATACCAATGGTTTTGATCATTACATGGTGGATGTACGGTGTTGGAAAAGCTGTGCTCAGTTGAGGCAAGGCAGTCTCATTCATGATTTTTTTCATTTCATGAGGTACACCAGGCAATGAGACCAATATCTTGTTATTGTGTTCTATCCACATCCCCGGGGCGGTTCCCAAAGTATTCATCAAGACTTGGGCTCTGCTCGGTATGTAGGCTTGACTGCGGTTCAGGTCGTTCATTTCGCGGTTTCTGACCTTAAAGATATGTTTTATGTTTTCTAGTACTTCTTGGTTTAATACAAGTTCGTCTCCCACATAATCGGCTATTGTTTTTTTTGTTATGTCATCTTTGGTAGGCCCCAAACCACCTGTCATGATAATAACGCTTGCCCTTGCCTCTGCCTGTTCCAATGCGCTTATAATTTCCTCTCTTTTATCGCCAACAGAAACTTTTCTAATAATTCTAAAACCTATTTTGCCAAGTTCTTTGCCTATCCACTGACTGTTTGTATCTGTAATCTGACCATATAAAATCTCGTCTCCTATTGTAATGATCTCCGCAAAAACATCTTCCATATAATTATTCTTTTACAATTTATTCTACCGTATTTTTACACCTTTGTTAAAAGAGAACAATTAAATAAATCGGCTTTTAAATCTTTTGTTTTTTATTATTTTGAAAACCGTCCGAATAATCCGCTATTGCATCTTAGGTACTTTTTTACTTACAGCAAATATTTCTATAGCACAAGATGTGAACAATAGTGCCCTTCCTAAAGGCAACATTTTCAACTTTTTTTCTTGGGATGAACAAAGAACTCCTATGTACAGCGCACATAGAGGAGGTGCCCAAGAAAGGTTTCCTGAGAATTGCTTGGCTACCTTAAAAAAATCGAGTGCAATGGGTGCAAGTATCTTAGAGGTTGATGTAAGCATGACCAAAGACAGTATTTTGGTTTTATTGCACGATAAAACCTTAGACAGAACCACCACAGGCAAAGGCCCACTCTTTGAAAGGACTTTTAAAGAAATTTCAAGCCTAAAACTGAAAGACAACTCAGGAAATGTTACGGAATATTCTATCCCTGTTTTAGATAGCGTTTTAGTTTGGGCAAAAGGCCGTGCCATATTGAGTTTAGATGTAAAGCGTAATGTTCCCTTTGCTATGGTAATAGAAAAAGTAAAAGAATATGCTGTTGAGAACAATGTGGTCTTAATTGTTTACAATACAGACGATTTAAAGACCGTATATCGCCTTGCGCCCAATATCATGATATCTGCCACTATCAGAAATCTAAAAGAACTTGAGATGGTAAAAAAAACAGGCGTACCATTCAAAAATGTTGTGGCTTTTACTGGCACAATTGCTTCCGATGCATCCTTATACAATAAAATACATGAACAAGGTAGCTTTTGCATCATGGGTACCATGGGAAATATAGATAACAAGGCCAAAGCAAAAGGAATGATAGTTTACCACAAGTTATTCGATAAAGGGGTAGATATTATAGCTGGAGATTTGCCAGAATTGACCTTAGATGCTCTTCAAAATTATATCAAGAAATGATGAGCCTTTTCCAAAATTTTTCGTATATTATAAGTAATACGTTACAAACTATAAATTTTTTAAAATCATGAGTGGAAAAGGAGAATCATTTTTTGCAGGAGTAGTACTCGGAGCAACCGTCGGTGCAGTAACCGCACTTTTGTTGGCACCCGATAAAGGTAAAAGAACACGTAAGAAACTCAACAGAAAAGTAAGAGAATTAAACGAGTCGATAGAGGATTTGTATTCGCGTAGTTTAGACTCAGTAAACGAACTCTCTGACAATGTTGAAGATAATATTAATCAACTCGCCAGAAAAGGCAAACAGGCGGTTGGCAAAAAGTAGACAGAAAGGAGGTTTAAGCCTCCTTTTTTTGTTTATAGCCCTTTCATAAAATCAAGTTTGCATAACTCCTAAAGCAATATATCTTTAGCAAAATTTTAGATTATGCAAACAGAGCTACTAAATAGTATTGTACATCCTACCATTTTATTGGATGAGCTTAAGTGTAAAAATAACATCTTGCAGATGTTGCAAAAAGCCAATAAATACAATTTGGCGCTCAGGCCGCATTTTAAAACCCACCAATCGGCTCAAATAGGTAAATGGTTCAGTGATTTAGGTGTAGAAGAAATTACGGTTTCTTCCATGCACATGGCAGAGTATTTTGTGGGACATGGATGGCAAAAAATCATTCTAGCTTTTCCTGCAAACACAAGGGCATTGAAGCAGATAAATAGCTTGGCAGAAAAGTGTTCGCTCACACTACTTTTATCAGATAAAATGGCCTTATCAGCTCTGATAAGTAGGGTAGAGCAAGAGTTGAGTTTTTTTATTGAGATTGATACAGGTTATAACAGAACAGGTTTTAAGGCTAAAGAGCAATCGAACATTAGACAAATAATAGAGCTAGCCAGTAAGAGCGATTATTTGAATTTTAGGGGTTTCTATGTGCACAACGGACACACTTACAAAGCCAACGGAGAGTCGGAGGTCTCTAAAATCCATATTGATGCAATTAAACAGCTAAGGCAATTGCGCAAGGCATTCTCTTCCTATCCAAAATTGGAAGTACAGCTTGGGGATACGCCTTCTTGCAGTACTATGGAGCATTTTGAATATATAGATGCCATTTGCCCAGGTAATTTCGTCTTCTACGATTTAACTCAAGCAAATATAGGTTCCTGTAGTTTGGATGATATTGCTATAGTAGTTGCCTGCCCTGTAGTGGCAAAAAATCCTGAATCGCAATCACTCACGATACATGGTGGGGCAGTACATTTCTCTAAGGATAAATTAGAAGTAGAAGGTAGAACTATTTACGGAAGGGTAGTAGAGTTTTATGGAGCAAGTTGGGGAAAACCTATAGAAAATACCTATATAAGTGCACTATCTCAGGAGCATGGCACGATCAAAGCCTCTAAGGATTTTTACGAGAAGACAGCAGTAGGTGACTTGGTTTTCGTCATGCCGGTGCATTCTTGCTTAACCGCAAATCTACATAGTCAATATCTTACTACAAGTGGCCAAAGAATAGTACGGATGCCTAGGGTCTAGCATCTAAGCGAAAATGTCTAAGCTAATAGTTCTTATGCCATCTAATTTGATTTTAACAGATATTACTTTTAGAATAGAGTTTTTTCATTTAAAAGAACGTATCTAACTAATAATCAGATTCCTCTTTTGTGGTTTCTATACGTTTAATCCCAGACATATTCTTCCTTATAAGCAATCTTGTATTTTTTGAGAAAGGCCCTGTATTCAGTCTTAAAATCTTTTTTACGGTGATGTTCGTGTTGATTTTTAATATAATTAATCACTACCTCAACTTGACTAGGATTCACTGAAAATGCACCATAGCCATCTTGCCAAAAGAAATTAGCAAGGCTAATATCTTTTGCTTTTATCCATTTTGAAGAATTAGCTTTTAGTTTTTTTATCAAAGTCATTAAGGCTATCTTTTTAGATAACAAACATAAAATGTGCACGTGGTCGGTATAGCCACCAACAATCAAGACAGGGCACTCTAGTTCATTAGATACACCTCCTAAATAAGCGTGCAGTTCTTGCTCGTAGGGAGGATGAATCAAGGCCTCTCTGTTCTTGGTACTGAATACTATGTGAACATAATTTTGTACGAGTGACTGTCCCATAATTTATAACACCCTTTCAGGGTTTGTTTTTTGCATCTTTTTGGAAGGATTACATCCTTCTTTAAAATATTCCGTCCCTTCGGAACTCATTATTGAGAGCCCTGAAGGGACGGATTATAAACGCATAGGATGAAATAATCCTATGACTTGGTTCAAATTTTGAACACGCCCTGAAGGGGCGAAGTATTAATCATGGTATAGAATAATTGACCTACCATCTTCCTCAATTACTCATCTGCTCTGTATCCAGCATAATCGCATCTACTTGTTTTTCTTTCACCATTCTGTTCAACTCAGGAATATCTTTGTCTTTTATGGTTTTCCACTCATTGATTTGAGTATCGATTTTTTCGCTTACTTCCTCCTTAAATTCAACAGCTTGTTTCGTAGGTGCACCATCACCCATGCCCATAAGTGAATTGAGATGCGCCAATTTATTAGTTAATTTAATAGGGTAATTCAATGGATCTTGTCGGCTTTTGTTTTTGGTTTGGTACAACTCAGTTTCAACTTCAGTCATCTGCTTATCAATCTCTTTGGCCCTTTCTACTATGTCTTTCATGGTAGAGTCGCTGGCAATTCTTTTAGTTAAAGTATTAATCTGCGCCCTAGCTTCTCTAATATCTATAATGGTTTCGTGGGCTTCGGTTACTTTGTCCCTAATAGAGATTAAAAAGTCGAATTGCTTTTGCATATCTGCTAAGGTAGCTGAAGTTCTTGGGTCTGGTAAAATGTTAAAACCTTGCAATTGTTCTTTGCCATTTACGGTCATTTTTACCTGATAGTCGCCAGGTACTGCCATTGGCCCATTCATACTTGCCCACCACAAAATCATTCCCTCAAAATCTTTGGCATCTGCATAGCGCATATTCCATACAAATTGGTTAAATCCTTCTTTAAGGTCTGTCAATTTCAAGTTTTTTTCCTTAGCATCGGTAGAGAAAGTCTTGATTTCTTTTCCGTTTTTATCCATAAAAGCTAAGGAAACAGTCGTGGCTGTATCTGGCTCATTAGCGAGATAGAAGTGTACCATTACACCTCCGGGGTGATTAGTGCCTGCTGTTTTAAGGTTATCTCTCTGCCCGCCTTCCATTCTGTAGCTATCGATTGGTTTAAATAGATAGGCTTCACTAGAGGCTACTTCTTCATTCAGTTGGTGTAACGGACTTAAATCATCTATGATCCACAAACTCCTGCCTTGGGTAGCTACGATCAGGTTGTCATTTTTAAGGGCCAAATCAGTGATGGGTACTATTGGTAGGTTTAACTGAAATGGTTTCCAACTTGCGCCATCATCAAAAGAAACGTACATGCCTGTTTCTGTCCCAGCGTATAGCAAGCCTTTTCTTTTTGGATCGGCCCTAACTACTCTAGTAAAATGCTCTCCATCAATGCCATTGGTGATTTTTGTCCAAGTTTGGCCATAATCTTTGGTTCTGTAGAGATATGGCTCATAATCTCCCATTTTGTAACGAGTGCCAGCAACGTAAGCCCCGCCTTTAACAAATGGGTCGGCATCTATGCTATTGATCATCATCCACTCGGGCATTCCTTGTGGCGTTACGTTTTCCCAATTCTCACCACCATCTTTGCTAACGTGTATCAATCCATCATCAGAACCAGTCCAGATAAGGTCCTTTTCGTAAGGAGATTCGGTAGCGGCAAAGATGGTACAGTAATACTCAACGCCAGTATTGTCTTTTGTGATAGGCCCGCCTGAGGGGCCGAGTTTGGTAGAGTCGTTCCTAGTTAGGTCTGGACTAATGGTTTCCCAAGACTCCCCACCATTGTAGCTTACATGCACATGGTTAGAAGTAGTGTACAATTTGTCTGGATTATGGGGAGAAAAGAAAATAGGGAAGTTCCACTGAAAACGGTATTTCATGCCCTCTGCGCCATAGCCCATAGGGTTATCAGGCCAAACGTTAATCCCTTTTACTTCTTCGGTTTCGTGGTTTACACGGGTTAAAAATCCGCCGTAGCTACCTCCATAAACCACATCATTGTCTTCAGGATCAACAGCAATGTGGGCACTTTCACCACCTGCAGTTGGTTCCCAAGCATCTTCATCTATAGAATAGCCAGTGGTTCTATGCGCAATCCTTACAGTAGAGTTGTCTTGTTGTGCGGCATAAATACGGTATGGAAAGGCATTGTCTGTGGTAACTCTGTAAAACTGTGCAGTAGGTTGGTTGTGATAGGTAGACCAATTTTCTCCGCCATCAAAAGAAACCTGTGCGCCGCCATCGTCGCCAATGATCATCCTTTGCGGATTTTCAGGAGCAATCCACAAATCGTGGTGGTCGCCGTGTGGTGC
>CAKZMZ010000324.1 GCA_937129345.1 uncultured Thalassovita sp.
AATTGGTGGCCATGATCGGGGCGCATGGGTATGGCGGTAGCTTCTCCATTTTCATGTCTTCTGGCTTGTTCAGCTATGAGGGCTTGCATCACTTTAACCATAGGTACGCTACCTGCCAAATGATCGGCTTCGTAAAAGCTGCCATCGTCCTCCCTTTGCACATTGCGTAAATGGATAAAATGGATGTGTTTGCCCAACCTATTGACAATACCGGGTAAATCATTATTACCATTGGCACCCAAAGAACCTGTGCAAAAGGTAATGCCATTGCTAGGAGAGGGGACAGCTTCTACCAAATCTTGCAAATCTTTTTCGGTACTCACCACTCTAGGCAAACCCAAAATAGAAAATGGGGGATCATCTGGGTGGATGCACATTTTAATGCCCAACTCTTCACAAAAAGGCATGATCTGCGCTAAAAAGTAAAATAGATTTTGCTTGAGTTGTTGGTGCCCTATGTTTTTATAAACATCTAAATGCGCTTGAAACTCGTCAATGGTAAACACATCGTCAGTACCGGGCAGGCCGGCCATAATGGTATTTTGCAAACGTTCTTTTTCAGCATCGCTTAATTTACTTAAATAGTGAGCGGCCAATTCTTTGGTTTGCTTGTCAAACTCATTTTCTGCTTCGGGTCTTTTCAGTATGTATAAATCAAAAGCTGCCAAAGCAATGGCATCGTACCTTAAAGCTTCTGATCCATCTTTTTGAGGATATTGCAAATGGGTGCGGGTCCAGTCTAGAACAGGCATAAAATTGTAGCAAACGGTGTAAATGCCACATGCTGCCAAGTTTTTAAGGGATTGGCGATATTGCTCAATCATCGCATCGCGTTCTTTTCCGCCTGTTTTAATGCTCTCGTGTATGTTCACACTTTCCACTACCGACCAAGTTAGGCCGGTATCCTCAATCATTTGCTTTCTTTCTTGAATGGCTTCAATAGGCCATACATCACCACAAGGGATTTGATGTAAGGCTGTAACCACACCCGTAGCGCCTATCTGTTTTATTTCGGTCAGTTTCACCGTATCCTGCGGCCCAAACCATCGGAAAGTCTGTTCTAGTTTTTTCATATTTTATCTAAAAATATACCCTTATTCGTCATTGCGAGCACTAATTTTTTGGAAATCCAAAACACACAAGACAGGATGACACTTCATTTAGCCGTCATGCCGAGCAGAGCGAAGTCGCCGTGACTCGGGCATCTGTAGCCTACTTGCCAATTAGGCTACAGACCGCTTTGTTGCCTCGCGGTGACGATGGTATAATATGTCATAAGCAGACATGAAATGTCGAAGCAACCTGTTACCTATTTGCTAATAGCTGACAGATTGCTTCAGGTTTTACCCTCACACTTTTCAAAGCAAAAACATTCGCAATGACGCAGAGTTCTGTTATACTGTTTTGTGTTTTTTCTAAAAATATACCCTTAGCCGTCCTCGCGAGACATGAAATGTTGAAGCAACCTTCAACCTAATAGCCAACAGACTGCTGCTTCGGCAGTCCGATTCGTTACACTCGCAGTGACGATACTCATGATATTACACCCCAGTGAAAGAGCTAAAACCGCCATCAATAGGCAGTATAGTTCCTGTTACAAATTGAGAAGCATCGCTGCACAAATAGTGAATCGCTCCATTTAATTCTGGTGCTTCTCCAAAGCGGCCCATGGGCGTATTTTGTATCACTAAGTTACCTCTTTCGGTATAGCTGCCATCTTCGTTGGTGAGTAACCTTCTATTTTGGTTGCCTATGAAAAATCCCGGTGCAATGGCATTTACACGCAAGCCATCGCCAAATTTAGAAGAAAGCTCGAGTGCCATCCAACGGGTGAGCATGTCTATGCCTGCTTTGGCCAATGAATAACCCATTACCCTGCTAATTGATCGTGTAGCCGCCATAGATGAAATATTGATGATGCTGCCTTTCTTTTGTTCAGTCATGGTTTTACCAAATACCAAAGAAGGGATCACAGAACCCATCAAGTTTAAGTCGAGCACTTTTTTTAGATCATCTACTGAAACATCGAAAACGGTTTGGTCAGGGCCTACAGTCGCCCCCGGCATATTACCACCGGCAGCATTAATGAGCACGTCAATTTTGTCCCATTTATCTAAAATCTGCTTATTTACAGTTTCAAGGTTTTCTTTTTCGAGCACATTGGCAGCTAAACCAATCGCCTCACCACCTTCAGCTATAATTTTATTAGCCCTTTCTTCGGCAGGTTCTTCTTTAAGGTCTAACAAGACTAATTTGGCACCAAGCTTGGCTAAATATTCGCCCATAGAGCCGCCTAAAACGCCTCCGCCACCTGTAATGACAACTACTTTATTATTGACGTTAAATAAATCTTCTTTTAACATATTAAATTTAATTTGCTTGTTGATGACTCAGTTTATAAGCTTCTGTTGTGATAAAATATTTGGTGAGCATGTTTTGATGTTCCCAATCGGGTATTTTACCCGCTTTGAGATACTCTAGATATTTTTCAGTTACTTGTGCAAAGTGGGCTTCATGGCCATTCTTATATTCTTCTGGAATGATGATTTCCCAACCGGCTTCACTAGGTTTCATTTCCACTCCTGCATACTTCTCATTGATTTTGGCAAGCGCTTCTTTCAAGGCCTTTTCGGTTGTTGTTTTGTCAACTCCCTCAAGTGGTTCTACATACAAGGTAGGTTTGTAGTTTTGTGGGGCATCTTGCCTGATCACTAAATTGGCTTTCGTGCCTCGCATCATAGAGTAGTGTGTGTCTTTTGCACCCTCAGGAGCTTCAAAATTCCAAATTACCGAAGCTTTGCCGTGCACGCCTTTTACTGTGAAAATAATTTCTCCATTGGAATAGACATTCAAAATAGAGTCTTTTACAACATCTTTTTGCAAAGCTTCAGGATACTCTGCTGCGCCTGTTACCCTTCCAAATTGAGCAGGAGTGAGTTCTGTGGCCCATCTTTTACCAGAAACTATGGCCACTTCCTCTTTTAAAATAGCTTGTTCAGGAAAACACTCCCACATGATCAAATCTACCAAATGCGTAGACACATCTACAATGCCTTCGCCTTGTTGGGTAACATCAAAAAACCAAGTCGGCCTTTTTAGCGGGTTGCCCGAAACATACTTAAAAAAATGGTGCACACTTTCTTTAGAGATGGCAGGATTATCTGGTGTTCCCTTTTCTAATTTACCAAAAACGCCTTCAAAGTTGGAGAGTTCTTTTTGTAAAATAGTGGTGATTTCATAGCGCTCTGTCATGATATCATAAACCAAAATACCTTGTTTTCTAGCGCTTTCTAAAGTTTCTGTTAGTAGATTATACTCTTCGGGTATAATCACCATAGGTTTATCTGCATATACATGAATGTTGTTGGCAACAGCCTGTTGGATGTATTCCGTTTTTCGGCCATTGTTGCCTGCCACCATCATTACATTACCCGGCTTTTCTTGTAGCATTTTGTCTAGGTAGTCATCGCCGGTGTAAACCACTTCTTCCCAATTGGTGGGGTTGTCTTCTCTGTTATTGTATTGCTCGATTTTATCTAAATGGAGCTGTACATCTTCACCTTTTGGCGCAAAAACGTAAGCTTTGGGCGAGATTTCTTCGTACATGTCTTTTTGGATCAAAGCAGCGTGAAAGTGGCCGGGATCAAGTGTCATCAGTACCACTTCATCGGGTTTTCCAGAAAAAGTGGGCACTTCGTTCGTGGCTTCTTCCATAGTGTCAGCAGTTTTTTGCCCTCCGCATGCAAAAAGCAAAAGCATGGAGATTAATGCAGTTAAATAGTTCTTCATTGGGTTTTAGTGTTTTTAGAATTATCCTCTAAGTCTACTATAAATTATTTTACTAATAAAACTAAAGCCAATCCTTGCGGGGCACATACTTTTTCATCAATGGAAAAAGTATGCAAAAAATCTAGGAAAATTTTAAACTCGCTTCGCTCAGACAAAAAATTTTCCAGTTCTTTTTGGCTAACAAACTTCAGAAAGTTTTTACAATCATCCTTTAGCCAAAGCCTCAATATGCTCGTAACCGTAAGGATACCTCTGTGGTCTTGAAAGCATACTGTTGGCCTCGTCGTCGTTTTTGAATCTTTCGTTTATTGGGTCCCAGTGTAATTTTCGCTGTAATTTCATGGCGATGTGAGACACCAAACAAGCACTGCAAGAACGGTGGGCAATTTCAACAGGTGCCACAGGTTGTGCTCTTGTTTGGATGCAGTCTAACCAGTTGCCATGCTGTTCTTCACTGTGGTAGAGATGGATTTCATCTTCTCCTATTTCAGAAGTCAGGATCTTGGTGTCGCTTGCTTGCAGTGCTTTGCTACTGTTGCCAGAAGTAGGATCGCTGGCCGTTACTGATACATTCCCCCTCGATACAAATAGCCAACCTTCGCTACCTTCAAAGCGCACGCCATTTGGGAAGGCGCTGCTGATTTCCATCACAATGCCATTTTCGTATTTGGCGGTTACCTCAAAATCTCCGTGTACATTCCAATCGCCACTTTTCGGGAATTCCGCTTTGCCTTTTACTTCTATAGGCCCTGTGTATTCGGTGCCCATGCCCCAATGTGCCGTATCAATGTGGTGGGCGCCCCAACCTGTGATCATGCCTGCACCAAACTGTTCTATCCTTAACCAACCCGGGCGAGAAAAATCGTCTTGTGGATGCACTTTCTTTTCAGAATATTCCATCAATGGCGTTGAGCCTAACCACATATCAAAGTTAAGATTTTCTGGTACGGACATTTGTGGGAAATCTTCACCTGCGGGGTCTGTACCCAAGCCAACTTTTACCGTTTTTAAATCTCCTATTCTGCCGTTGCGAACCAATTCGCAAACCATTTTAAACTGAGGCCAAGGATCGGCTGAACGCTGCTGACTGCCTATTTGGAAAATTACGCCCGTTTTGTGGACAATGTTGCTCATAATCCTGCCTTCTTCTATGGTCAAAGAAGCAGGTTTTTGCATGTAAATGTCTTTTCCAGCCAAGGCAGCCTCTATGGCAGGTTGAGCATGCCAATGATCTGGGGTACTAATGATCACCGCGTCTATATCTTTGTTCATCAGCATTTCGTGGTAGTCTTCATAGGTTTTTACATCTATGTAATCGCTTTTCCCTGTTTTATCAGCATACCACTTTTCAATAAAGGATTTACCTTTAGCCATGCGCTTGGTATCGAGGTCGCTCACGGCAATAACACGGGCTACATCATATTTCATGGTTTCTGGTAAGTCGTGTCCTCTGGCAATACGGCCAAAACCGATCTGCCCAATGTTGATTTTATTGCTCGGTGCATTTTTGCCCAATACTGAGGCTGGAACAATGGTAGGGAAGAACATAGCTCCTGTGGCACCTGCAATGGTTTTCTTTAAAAAATTACGCTTACTGTTTTGAGTGGATTTTTTCATTTTCATTGGATTTTATTTCTTTTAAGTTCATGTATGTGTATAATCGTTTTGTAAATAGATATTTATCTTGGAAGCAAAAAATCATCAATGATGCGATTTTGTTTAGTCGGCAACTCGATTTTAGAGTCTGTATGTTTAAAATCGAAATTCAGCTTTACAACTTCACAAACTTCAACTTTCAAAAAAACTGAACGCTTCGAATATATTTGTTCACTCATTTAATTACTGTTTTTGAGTGGTGTAAACCGTATTTTCAGCGCCAATGGCCCATAAGATACCGCCTGCGATGTGTTGTATAAAAACAGGGTCTTCGTAATGTTCGGGACTGTGGCCTAAGGCCGTGTACCATTGTTTGCCACCATCAAAATATTGATACCAAGCAATTGGAAAATAATCTCCGAAAATCTCACCAGGGTATTCATCCAGTTTATCGTCTTCTATGGATGTGAGGTCTGCAGCAAGTAGAGTATGTATGCCCGGACTCAAATTGGTGAGCAAATAACACTCATCTTCTCGGGTATAGGTGGCAGGTAGCATAGCTGTTGATGGATGTGTGTTATCCATTACCTTGATGTCAAACTCTTGGTATTTGGGATGCCTTTTAAACTTACCGCCCAACATTTGCCAGAACCACGGCCAATCTCTCTCGGAACCACTGGCAGAATGGATGCCCACAAAAGCACCTCCACTGCGGATATAGTTTTGCAAAGCATCCCTTTGCGATTGATTGTCAAAAGCCTCGTTGTTGGTATTTGAGAAAACCAAGGCATCGTAGTTTTTTAGGTTTTCGTCAGTAAATACGGTAGGGTCTTCTGAGGCATCCACTTCAAAGTTATAAGCTTCGCCTAGTTTTTTAATGGCTGCTATACTGTTTGGAATATTTTTATGCACATAGCCTTCTCCATTTTTTGTGTAGAGTAAGATGCGTTTTTTACTGTTTGCATCAGGAGTGGTTTTCTCAAGGTAAGTTACATCTACTTTTGGAGGATTGACAAAGTCGTTCCAATATTGCTCGGCCTGTGTGGCGTTCATTTCTCCCTCAAATAACACAATGCGGTATTTCAAGGCATACTGCTTACCCGGATCCATCACGAAATCACGGTCCATGGTCGGGTTAAAGTTGAAGAAAACATTTTCTATACCTTTATTGGCACCTTCAGGCCAAATCCGGATCAACTCGGGGTAATTGTAATTGGTAGGGTAGGTCATAAACAACACGCCTGAAGTACCTTGTTCAGTAGGCCCAGAGATAATACACCATCTTGCTCGAGTGCTGTTGCCGTCTTTTTTATTTTTACCTTCGGAGGTGAGGAGGAAGACATTGTCGTCGTACCAATTGGCCCTTGCCCTAAAGCCAAAACCTTGGTAGCGGTATTTGGTGAGCGTTAAGGGATTTTGAGTACCACAAACATAAGTGGATGTATGGTCCATGATGGTGGTCTCTGTATTGATGCCTGCGTTCCAAACTTTTACATTTAAAGTTTCCCTCAGAGCGGTCTCTTTCTTAGCCCTTGTAGTGTCCTCAAAAACAATGTGGTCTTGCCTTACTTCTATTTCTCCAAAAACATCTCCGCTGCTATACACTGGTACTTCGTTTACTTCTATAGTACCTTGTGCTTTTATCAAATTCCAAAAATCTATTTCTCTGCCCTTATACTCGGTATGTGTCCAAGGGTTCCACAATCCATAGTGATGGTAATGATCTGAAGGCTGGATTCTGGTCAGTTCGCTGCCTTTAGGAGAATACAAAGGATGGAAATAACCACCCCTTGCATATCTATCAGAAACACCCTCAGGTGCATTTGTTACAGTATATTTATAGTTAAAGACAGGCTGATTGCCACGTTTGGCTTCAATGGCTTCTCCATTGTCAACTAAAGTTACCGCGGCATCGGCATCATCAGATTTTTCCTCTTTGACTAACTCGTACATTCTGCTGGCATGGGCTGGGGTTTCTCCCTCTAACACCCAATACAATTGTGGTTCTTGGCCTAAATGTAGCTGCGCTTTTACGGGTTTTCTTTCAGCACCATCTATTTCGTATAATTTAAGTGAGAATGATTCTAATTGAATGGGTAAGCCTTGCAGAGAAGCGCCCACAGGCGTGTTAGTTCTTTTGTGCTGCCCACTTTTAGCGGTAAAAACTGCCAGTTTTTCTTGGTTTTGGCTACATGCCGAAAATCCAACAAGTAGGGCTAGCACTGTAAGTGGTAAATAATAGGAAAGTAGTTTCATTTATGCAATCGGTTGTTTCAGGATATATCTATCTACAGAAAATGAGTACAGTTACTAAAGTATTGGTTAAATTTTTATTACGCAACCGATTGCGTAAAATATTTTTAATTTGTATCTATGTTGAAATGTTATCAAAAACCTCCTTTTAGACCTCATAATGAAAAGAGCCAAGCAGGTTACCATATACGATATTGCCAAAAATGTACAGGTTTCGCCTGCCACGGTTTCCCGTGCCTTAAAAGACCATTACAGCATTAGCAAAGAGACTATACAAAATGTGAAGAAGGCGGCCAAGCAAATGGGTTATTTCCCCAATACACCTGCCTCCTCTCTAAGAAGTAAAAAGACCAATACCATTGGTGTAATGGTTTCCAGAATAAACAGGCCGTTTATTTCTACTTTGATCAGTGGGGTAGAAGAAGTGGCCAATAGCAAAGGTTACCATGTGTTTATCGCGCAGTCTGAAGATATGACCCAAAAAGAGATCAGCAACGCCAGGGCCATGTTTTCGGCTAGGGTAGATGGTTTGATTGTGTCTTTGGCTATGGAAACACACGACTACGGCCATTTTGATGTGTTTTTAGATAGCGGTACTCCTTTGGTTTTTGTAGACCGAGTTCCTGCAAACATGGCAGCAGACAAAGTAGTAGTGGATAATTACGAAGCTGCTTTTAAAATGACCCAACATTTAATTGAACAAGGTTGCAATCGCATTGCTCATTTTGGTGGAGCGCAACACAGAGATGTTTACAGACTTAGAAAAGAAGGCTACTTGGCCGCATTGAAACAACACAATTTGCCGATAGATGAAAGCCTTATGATTTATTCTAATTTAGGTGCAGAAGAAGGTTTGGAAATGACACAGCGGCTTTTTGATTTGCCCGTACCGCCCGACGCCATTTTTTCGGCCAATGACACCGCTGCGGTTAGCGCCATACAATTTGCTAAGGATAAAGGGATTGCAATACCAAAAGAATTGGCAGTAGCAGGATTCAACAATGATCGCTTGGCTTCTATCATCGCACCTGCTTTAACAACGGTAGCCAATCCCGCTTTTGATCTGGGCAAAGCTGCAGCTTCTCAACTTTTTGCACAAAGAGAAGAAAATGACATGGTGGCTTCTAACACCACAGTTTTAAAGACTGAATTGATAGTGAGGGAGTCTTCTTTGAAGAAGGGGAGATGATTGTCACCTCCCGCTACTTGTCTCTTTTTTGTTCAATTTGAGCCATTGCATAGGCCCATCGTTTACACCTACGATGACGGTTTTTTCATTGCCTACATTTAACCATTTGAGTTGTTTTACGTCATAAGGCAAGATGATGCCGCTTTCTTCTGCAGGGATGGCCTTGAACTCCATATTTCCTTGGTTCATTAACAACAAACCGACTCCCGCATCACTTCTCGGGGTTTCTATTTCGGCTACATATAAGTTGCCAGCTACAATGATGTCTTGCAATCCATCTTGATTTACATCTTCTAGCAAAATATCGTTAATGGTAGAAACTTGGGCTTCATTAGGTAAGTCTTTCTTAGTAAATTGCCCTTTGCCATTGTTAATAAAAATGGCTGAGGCAAAAGTATAGGCCTCGTAATGTAAAGCATTTTCTAGTTTGTCTTCCCCATATACTTCTTCTAATTCAGCAGCAGCAAACAAATTGTAAGACTCAAATTTCTTTTTGATTTCAGGCACTTGTTGAGAAGAACATGAGCGACCCCTCAATGGGAAATGCGTTCCATTGTTGTAGTAGCCCAGCACAATATCTTTAGAACCATTGCTATCAAAATCATAGAAGTGCACATCGAAGGGTTCTTCGGGTGATGTCTTGTATTTATAGTTAAGGCCAAGATTGCCTGCTATCAAATCCAAATCGCCATCGTTGTCTAAATCTGCTTTTTCTATGCTAAACCACCAACCATTGGTATTGGCAAAGCCACTTCCTTCGCTCACATCTCCCAATATGCCATTGTTCCATTTAAAAGCTTTCAAGGCCATCCATTCACCTGTTAGAACCAATTCTTCAGTTTCATCGCCGTCTATATCTGCCCATGCGGCATCGGTAACCATACCGATGTTTTGCAGGGCAGGTGCTTTTTCTGCTGTAACATCTTTAAAAAAACCACCTTCATTTTCCAACAGATAGCTGCTTACGGGTTCAGGGTAGGTGTGAGGTTTATGTCGCCCGCTTACAAACAGGTCTAGGTCGCCATCACTATCAAAATCATGGGTGATAACTTGACCGCTACTAATGGTGAATTTAGGTAAGGCATCTGATTTCCTTTCGTAATTTCCTTGTCCATCATTAAAGTACAAGCGGTCTTGGTAAATACCATTTCCCTTAGAATACGCATTACCTCCGCTGGCAACATACAAGTCTTCATCTCCATCTCCATCAGCATCAAAAAATACCGCGCTCATATCTTCGCAAACACGGTCTGTAGAAGGGCTGAGTATTTTTTGCTCAAAGCTACCGTTGGCTTGTTGTATAAATACCTGCCCAGATTGGCCTGCCGCTCCACCAATGTAAAAATCTCCTAAGCCATCATTATTTACATCGCCAGTAGTAAGTGCAGGACCAAACTGCGACATTTTATGAGGGAGTAAAATCTGTTTTTCAAAATCGTCAAAATTGTTTTCTTGATGTTTGAAATCTGCTCTATTTTTAGCTGTAAGTTTGCTGAAAAGAGGCTGTGGCACATATTGCTTTTCTGCCAAACGTTTTGCCTGTTGTTTATCAATCTTCACTACTTGGTTGGCGGCTACATTATTTTGAACGGTTACTGTGCCATCCGTCCAATGGATTTTAAGCCTATCTACTTGTGTGTTTTTACCCAAACCAAAATGAGCCATATTTTCGCTGGTAGAATAGATACCGCGAATGTTGGTCATTTCTATATATTGCGTGCCTTCGGGTGTTTCAATTTCTACGCCTGTACCAAAGAGCATGGTGTTCTTACCATCGGTGAGTTTTACCCTTAGGTAATTGTTTTCTGCCCTTTCAGCTGCATGGTTTTGGTAAATGTACGCCCTTTCGTTTACATTGCTTACCACCAAATCTAAGTCGCCATCATTGTCCAAATCTGCATAAGCCGCACCGTTCGAGAACGTTTTTTCCTCTAAGCCCCAATCGCTGATTACCTTCTCAAATTCTAAATTTCCTTTGTTTCTGTATACATAATTATTGAGTTTAACAGAAGGCAATAAATCCAGTGCTTCATCCAAATCGATCACATCTAAAATAGTAACATTTGGGTCGTTGGGATTAGCTATAATGTATTCATTGATTTTTTTAGTAACATATTTTGGGAAAGTCTTGGCTGCATCACTGTTTCTGATATCCCTCAACAAACCATTGGTGATGTAAATATCTTTGAGACCGTCGTTGTCAAAATCAGCAATAAGGTTAGACCAGCTCCAATCGGTAGAGGAGATGCCTGCCATTTGCCCGATTTCACTGTACTGATTGCTGCCTTGGTTTAATTGCAAGGTGTTGTACATGTATTGGTAGTGCCCGCCATCATTTACCACCTTCCAAAAAGCGCTGATGTCCATCCCGCTCATATTGGCTTTTAGTCGGAAGTTGTCTTCGGCCACCATGTCGAGTACCATGATATCCAACTTGCTGTCATTATTGATATCGGCGGCATCTACGCCCATGCTGTAAAAAGAAATGTGACCCATGGCTTCTTTTACGATATCTGTAAAAGTGCCATCGCCATTGTTTATGTAGAGAAAATCAGGGGCGGCATAATCGTTTGCTACGTAAATATCTTGGTAGCCATCCTTATTAAAATCACCCGTAACGGCACTGTTGGCAAAGCCCGGTTTTAGCATGCCTGCGCTCTCAGTTACATCTGTAAATTTTTTTCCTAAGCCGTTGTTTTGGTATAGCCTTGGGCTAAATTCATCTTTGAGCAGTTCGGTGCCGTTCAGTTTAGAATAGTTACCTGGATTGGGCGGTTGGTTCAACAAGAAAGCGTCTAAGTCGCCATCGTTATCATAATCGAAAAATGTTGCATGACGCGTCCTTTGGCTATCGTCCAAATTATAGGCCTTGGCCGATTCCGTAAAAGTAAGGTCGCCATTGTTGATGTAAAGTTTGTTACGACGGATTTCTGCATCGTCGTCATAGAGTTCTCGAGTAACGTAAATGTCTAGCCAACCATCTTGGTTAATGTCCACCACAATGGCACCAGAAGACCAACCGCCATTGTCTTTGATCCCTGCTTTTTTAGTGATGTCTTTGAATGTTAGGTTCCCTTCGTTAAGGTATAGTTTATCAGCGGAAAGGTTGCCAGCAAAGAAAATATCTTGTAAGCCGTCGTTGTTGAAATCTCCCACTCCAACACCAGCACCACCGTAATAATTGGAATAGATGAGGATACTGTGTTCCTTCTTGTCCTTCACTTCGTTGACAAAGTCTATTCCACTTTGTTTTTTACTAAGAAGCGTAAAGAGTTTTTGGGCATTTGCTTGATTATGTGCGAGGCAGAGCACTATGGCTATGGTAAAAATTATCTTCATATTTCTGGCGATTTTTAGCAAAAATACGCAGGAATGTGCAGCAATCCTGCATAAACCTGCAATTGTTTTACTATTTTAAGCAATAATCAAGAAAAATGAAATGGGGTAAGGTGCGAATTTATCAAGGAGTCTTGTTGATAAAAGAAAAGCACTTTGGCCAAACGGTCGTTTTTACTGAGTGCAAATTGCGTTAAAGCATTGCTTCTTTTTTCAAGTAAAAACATTTTGTTAGATACCATTTCTAAAGGTCTCAATATTTATCTGCATAACTTTTTACATGCCTTTTTAACTGTTCTATAAGCATTAAAACCCCAAATGCTTACCATAACGTGTGTAAAATTCTACCTGCTTTATTAGAGATGTGTGGAATCTCCACATCATTTTTTTGAGATTTTTTCTGTTTTAAGCGCCTATAGCCGAAAAAAACCTGTTGGCATCATTATCTCATGTATGATACTAAAAGATTTACAAACTTTTTACAGAATTGAGATGCAGACCAGCATCGATTTTTTAAGACCTTAATCTATGTGAGGTCGAAACTTAAAGAATTAGAGATTAATCATAGCTGCCATACATCGTAAATCTTTCAAATGTACAGTCATAAAATTGTAGAAATTGTTTAAAAAAGCTTTTTCTAACTTTTACATCATGTGCACTTACATACGGTGGCTACAAAATTTTTTACTTATGAATAGAAAGAAAAATTCATTTAATTGGCTATTTTTATTATTAGCACTTTCATCACTCACACTATTTACAAGTTGTGAAGATGAAGAAGAAGAAGAGATAATAGAAACCCTAACCATCGCAGATGCATTGGCTTCAGATTTTGACTTTACCATTTTAAATGAGGCATTAATGCGTACAGATTTAATGAGTGATTTAGACGCACAAGGAAGTTTTACATTATTGGCTCCGCCTGATGAAGCTTTTATTAATGCAGGAATTACCAATCTAGATAGATTTACAGACGAAGAACTGACAGAAATTTTGCAGTACCATGTTATTGCAGGAGATGTTTTTTACAGCGACTTTAATACTCGTACTGTAGAAACTCTGAAT
>CAKZMZ010000325.1 GCA_937129345.1 uncultured Thalassovita sp.
GTGTATCCCTTACGAAGAAGGGCAAAAAGCTTGGGCTACCTAAGTATTTAAAAAATTTCTCAAAGCGATTTTAACCGAATTAATAAAAGATATGAACCTAAATATCAAAGCAAAAAACCAAAATACATATGATGCCATTGTGGTCGGTTCTGGCATTAGTGGGGGTTGGGCCGCTAAAGAACTCACAGAGAAAGGCCTAAAGACACTGGTATTGGAGAGAGGCTATGAAATTAAACATCCCGAAGACTATGGTACTGCCATGAAGGCACCTTGGGAATTTAAGTACAGGAATAAGATGATGTCTCAAGAGGCATTGAACTCGACTAAAAAGCTACAAAAAAGATTGGGTTATCTTAGAGAAGGTATTGCCGATATGTTTGTAGACGATACCGATAATCCTTACCAAGAAGTAAAGCGCTTCGATTGGTTAAGAGGCTACCATACTGGTGGACGCTCTATTATGTGGGGCAGACAGTCATACAGACTGAGTCCAATGGACTTTGAAGCCAATGCCAAAGATGGTATCGGAGTAGATTGGCCCATTAGATACGAAGATTTAGCGCCTTGGTACGATTATGTAGAAGGCTTTGCAGGAATCAGTGGCCAAAAAGAAGGTCTACCTCAACTACCCGATGGCAATTTCTTGCCTCCTATGGAAATGAACTGCTTAGAGAAGCACGTTTCATCAAAAATTAGGGAAAACTTTGACGACCGGATCATGACCATTGGCCGAGTGGCCAACTTAACCCAAGCACACAATGGTAGAAACCAATGTATGTACCGAAATCTTTGCGCCAGGGGCTGTCCTTACGGAGCTTACTTTAGCAGTTTGTCTTCTACACTGCCTGCAGCTGCCAAAACTGGTAACATGACCATCCGCCACAATTCTATCGTAAATTCAGTAATTTATGATAAGGAACAAGGCAAGGCCACAGGGGTTAGGGTAATTGATGCAGAAAGTGGTGAGATGGAAGAGTACTACGCAAAAATCATATTCTTAAATGCATCAACGGTTGGCTCGACCTTTATTTTGATGAACTCAACAGACGAAGTATTTCCCGAAGGTTTGGGCAATACAAGTGGGACTTTGGGACATTATTTAATGGACCACCATTTTAGAACAGGTGCCTCGGGAGAGTACGATGGTTTCGGCGATCAATATTATTCTGGTAGAAGGGCCAATGGTATCTACGTACCGAGGTTTAGGAATATTAAAGAACAACGCCAAGACTACATAAGAGGCTTTGGTTACCAAGGAGGAGCAAGTAGAACCGACTGGACACGAGGCATTGCAGAAATGGGCTTTGGCGATGAGTTTAAGAAAGAACTGACACAGCCAGGTCCGTGGAGAATGGGATTGGGCGCTTTTGGTGAAACACTTCCTTACTTTGAGAATAAGATGACCTTAGACAAAGGAAATACCGATAAGTGGGGCCAACCAACTGTAAAGTTCGATGCAGAGTTTAAGGAGAATGAGAAAAAGATGCGCGTAGATATGCAAGAAGCAGCAGCAGAAATGCTAGAAGCGGCCGGTCTTAAAAATGTGAGAACTTATGACGCGGGTTCTTATCCAGGACAGGGCATTCACGAAATGGGTACTTGTGCAATGGGCAGAGATAAAAAGACTTCTATGCTCAATAAAAACAATCAGTTGCATGAAGTGCCCAATGTTTTTGTGACCGATGGAGCAGCTATGGCCTCTGCAGGTTGCCAAAATCCTTCGCTTACCTACATGGCGCTTACTGCCAGAGCGGCAAATTTTGCCGTTGAGGAACTTAAGAAGAACAATATTTAATCCTGTTCCATCATAATTTAACACAAAAAGGAAGGCCCACAGCCTTCCTTTTTGTTTTACTGCATAGACTTATTCCCGCTTTTATACTAAAATAATAATTAGTTTATTAGCTTTGCTTAGCTTGTGTTTGGGAATTTTTTCAACTATTAATCTAGATTTTTTGTATGAGAAAACACAGGATATACCTACTTATCCTTTTTTTACTACTGACACAATCCGCCTGCTTTGAAATAAGAGAAAAAATCACTATAAATAAAGACGGAGAAGGTACTTACTCTATGGTGATGGATTTTAGCTCAAGTAAGAAGATGTTTCAGATGATGATGGATTTGGCAAACACTAAGGAGGGCAATGCAGTCGGACTGGAAGAAAATCCACTAAATGGCCTCGATTCTGCTTTTGTAGCCTTAAGCGGAGAACTCAACCTTATTCGAGGAATATCAAACGCTAGAGGCATAAAGAATGAAAAAGATTTTTTGTTTGGTATAGAGCTTCAATACAACGATATAGATGCACTCAATTTGGCCCTCAACAAGTTAGATCAAGGCAATAGCGATATAGAAGGTAAGCCTTACTACATCTACGAGAGAAAAGGGCGGTTGGAGAAAACGGCTACTTTTAACCTAAAAAATCTCACCAACGAAATGGTGCCCAAAAAAGATGGGTCTAGTAATAGCGATTTAGATGCCCAATTACAAGCCCTGTATGACGATGTGACATATACCATGATCATACAGACCGAAGATGCTAAAATCAGGAATTTTACCAATGAGGCCGCAGAACTTTCAGAGGACAAAAGCACCTTGGTTTATTCAAAGACATTAAAGGAATTGAAGGCCATGGGAATGGACCTTTCAAATTATATTCGTTTTAGATAATTTTTAAACTTTAAAATTTAATAATGGCATATTTATTTACGTCAGAGTCAGTTTCAGAAGGACATCCCGACAAGGTTGCAGATCAAATTTCAGACGCGATATTAGACGCCATGTTGGCGCAAGATCCCGAATCTAGAGTAGCATGCGAGACCATGGTAACCACAGGTTTGGTAGTGGTATCAGGAGAGATCACCACCAATGCGTATGTAGAAATACCAGATGTAGTGAGGGAGACCATTAAAAAGATTGGTTATAACAGCGACCATTACATGTTTGACTCAGAGTCTTGCGGTGTTATGGTGGCTTTGCATAGCCAATCGGCAGATATTGCACAAGGCGTAAACGAAGGCGAAGGTGTTGACAAAGAACAAGGTGCTGGCGATCAAGGCATGATGTTCGGTTATGCAACAAACGAAACCCCAGAATACATGCCCATGGCCTTGGCCTTTTCGCACAGAATGGTAAAAGAGTTGGCAAAGATCAGAAAAGAAGAAAGCCATTTAATGCCTTATTTGAGGCCAGATAGCAAGGCACAGGTTACCATTGAGTACAGCGATGACCACAAGCCTATGAGGGTACATACGGTTGTACTTTCTACACAGCACGATCCTTTTGATGAAGAAGAGGCCATGCTCAAGAAAATTAATGAGGATGTACGAAATATATTAATACCTAGGGTGATCCCTGCTGAACTATTGGATGAGAATACGATTTACCACATCAACCCAACTGGTAAGTTTGTGATTGGCGGACCACATGGTGACGCAGGGCTAACAGGCCGTAAAATTATTGTAGACACTTACGGTGGTAAGGGCGCTCACGGTGGCGGTGCTTTTTCTGGTAAAGATCCTTCTAAAGTAGATAGAAGTGCGGCTTATGCTGCGAGGCATATTGCCAAAAACTTAGTGGCTGCAGGTATTGCCGATGAGATTTTGGTACAAGTAGCCTATGCAATTGGGGTTTCAAAACCTGTATCGCTTAACATCAATACATACGGAACCGCAAAAGTAGACATGAGTGATGTGGCCCTTGCAGAGAAGGTATCTTCCATTTTTGATATGCGTCCTAAGGCCTTGGTGGATAGATTGAAATTGAAAAACCCTATTTTCTCTGACACTGCCGCTTATGGACACATGGGCAGAGAAAACTATAAAAAAGAAGTAGAAATGCTCTTGGTTAACATAGAAGAAGACGAAAATATTAAGAAAGAAATAAGGACCAAAGAAACCAAAGCGTTGGAGTTCTTTACTTGGGAAAAACTAGATTATGTAGACAAAGTGAAGGCTGAATTTGGACTGTGAGTCACAATCTTAAACACTACTTAAAGCCGACTAATTGTAGTCGGTTTTTTTGTTTTAAAGGTTTGCGCTTTACGACCGCTTGTATTTTATTCAACTAAATTTAAAATGTAAGGCGATACTTTGCCTGATTAGGATTAAGAAGAAATTATAGTAGTTCTATATTTAGGCAACTACTCAGATCTTAAAATACTTATTGATGTAAGCTTTCATGCTTACATCAGTTATAGTACCCATTAAAGCGTCTACGCTTTAATGAAAACAAAGCTTATATTTAAGCTTAAATGCATAAGTAGGCGTACAGAATTAATATAACTTTACCCCTAAGCAGGGTTTGGCTTAACAAACTCAAAACAAATATTTTAAAATTGATCCTAGAGAGGGTTTTGATTATATATATTTTTGTCTAGATACTTTAGTACCTGAATGGCTACAAAATAATGTTTACTTAGAAATTAAGCTTATAGACAAATGGCTCAGCAAAAAATAAAAAAAGTATGTGTATTCTGTGGGGCGAGTCCCGGTGCAGATGAAGTTTATAAAAATGCGGCCCAAGCCTTTGGCGCACTCTTGGCGAACAAGGGCTTTGAATTGGTATATGGTGGTGGTAGCACAGGCATGATGGGCTACGTGGCCGATGCTTGCCTACAAGCCGGCGGGAAAGTAATAGGCGTTATTCCTGATTTTTTAGTGGCCAAAGAGATTGGACATAAAGGCTTAACAGAACTTATTGAGGTAGGCAGTATGCACGAACGCAAGCAAAAAATGGCCGACATATCAGATGCCTTTGTGGCCCTGCCGGGTGGAATGGGCACCATGGATGAGCTTTGCGAAATAGTGACTTGGTCTCAACTAGGCTTGCACCACAAGCCCATAGGCATCTTAAATACGGCAGAATATTTCTTTCCTTTCATAAATTTTCTAGACCACATGGTTGGCCAAAGATTTTTAAGTAAAGACAATAGGAGTATTATCGTAGAGGATAAAGCACCAAAAAACCTAATTGAAAAGCTTTTAGGTTACAATTCACCAAAAACAGAAAAATGGCTAGACAGAGACAAAACCTAAAGTAGCTCAATAACTTATAAAATGCATTCTATATAATTGCATCTGCCAAATAACATTCGAGAGCGTTTGTAGATGTGAGATGCGTAATTTTTCTTATTTTTGATATTTGAATAACAAACTGAGAACTATTAATAAGCTTTATGATCAACAAAGAGGTTACGTTGGGTATTGATATCGGAGGGACCAATACCAAACTTGGACTAGTCAATAAATTAGGTTATTGCCTTTCAGATTTATCGATACATACTGGCTCTGAAAAGCCTTTTGAGCATTTTTTAGATACTGTTGTTGCAACGGTGAATAAATTAAAGGAAGCGGTTGATCATGAGGTAGTCATAAAAGGGGTTGGCATAGGTGCGCCTAACGGCAATTATTATACAGGGCTTATAGAAGAGGCCCCTAATTTAAAATGGGGCGATAAGGTACCCATTGTAAAAGAGATGGAAGCAAGGCTTGGGCTACCTACCACACTTACCAATGATGCAAATGCAGCAGCGCTCGGAGAAATGCAATTTGGCGTAGCAAAAGGCATGAAAAATTTTGTGGTAATTACCCTAGGTACAGGTTTAGGCAGTGGTATTGTGGTAAATGGAGAGTTGGTTTACGGGCATGATGGATTTGCAGGGGAGCTGGGTCACACTACGGTTTTTCCTGATAAAGGTAGAGACTTGGCTACAGGTCAAAAAGGCTCCTTAGAAGCGTACGTTTCAGCTACGGGCATTAAAAGAACGGTGTTTGAGCTCCTTTCAAAAAGAATTTATCCTAGCGAGTTAAGAGATATTACCTTTAATCAATTAGAGGCCAAGCATATAACTGAGGCTGCCCTACGTGGCGATAAAATAGCCTTAGAAGCATTTGACTACACTGCAAAAATACTTGGTCTTAAATTGGCAGATACCATAGCGCATCTAAGCCCTGAGGCAATTATTTTATTCGGTGGTTTGGCCAATGCAGGCGATTTGATCATGGAGCCTACTAAAAAATATATGAACCACTATTGCCTCAATATTTTTAGAAACAAAGTAAAGTTGATGTTTTCTAACTTAAAAGGTAGCAATACAGCAATATTGGGTTCTAGTGCTTTGGCTTGGACGGAGATAGAAAAGAAAAATTAAAAGATTTTCTTTTACCTCAGGTACACGCAATTATTTTCATCATAGCTGAACTCTATACCTGCATACTCATACACAGCAGATAGTGGTAGTAATTCATTGGGTTCAGTGTTTTTGCAAAGACGCTCTACAAGTTGGTTTAAATTGGTGGGCCAAAAACGCAAGAACTGTTCGTTTCTAAGGCTTAAGATTTTATTATTTGCATTAATGTATTGGAGTTGCCGCACATTGCTTTCATTTCTTAAGACCAAGGCGTTTTCAGGATTTTGTAAGTCCCAAATCCTAACGGTTTGATCTTCGCCTCCGGAGATTAGTCTGCCGTTCAAGTCACTAAAAATTAAGGCGTTTACTCTACTTGTATGGCCAAAATAAGAACCGACCTGTCTGAAATCTGACATTTGCCAAAGTTCTACCGTGCCATTGGCATAAGCGGTCGCTAGTTGGTCTTTTTTCTTTGAAAAAGCCAGTGAGGTAACTGCATTGATAACATTGCCATATTGTTTGGTTTTATTATCAACACCCAAACTTACTTTGGGTCGCAGTTCAGGATTTCCTCTTTTAGACATTACAATTTCATACACTTCAGTTATTTGATCAGTGCCTACTGCTACCAATCGGGTTTGGTTTTCAACATTATTGCTTGCTAAAGCATATATTCTACTGCTTCTTGTATCGAATATGCGCTCAATTTCTCGACCAGATTTGTCTACTTCAATTTCCCATATGGCTAAGCGATTGGCTGTGGCGGTTAGGTAATAGGGCTTGTCAGCTTGAATGAGCTCAATTGCGATAATGGGCTCTTTGGAATTGGCAGAAAGTACAATTGCATCTCGTTTTCGGCCGGTGTAGGTGCTTAGCAGGTAGAATGTGCCATCTTCGGTACCTACCATTAAATCTTGATTGCTCTTATCGAATTTCAAGAAATTTATTTTTGATTTAAAACTGAAAGTGTTCTTCAGCTCTTGTATTTCCTGGTTTCGGACTCTATAAATAAATACGTCTCCTTCTTCATCGCCAGCAGCAATTATTTGTGTGGGTTCCATTACAAATTGTCTGTTTTCTCCTTGTTCCGCCATACTTGCGTATGCAGTAATAGGAGATTTTCCTCCAATTTTCAAATCTTGTTTTCCATAAAAGTAAATATTGGTAAGTGCCTCAAAAATAGCAGGTGTATTACCTGTTTTTTCATTAAACCTATTGTCCAAGGTAGCAAGGGAATCTCCTCTTATCATTCTGTCTCTTTCGTTGTTTAAACTGATTTTTCGGCTAGCATTGGTGTATTGCCTATTTAAAAAATAGGCATGCAGTGCCAACACTTTAGCCTTAGACACATTACCATTGTTAAACTCGTTTTTCGAGGCGAGCGCTAATTGAGAGGCCGCTGAAAGCATGGTCATTTTATCAACAGTGGCTTTTTGTACCTCAAGTGCCAATTCAGCTTGCTCCGCTATGTTTCTTTGTTCTTCATACTGCGCAAGTGCTAGCTCGGCTTCTTGCCTTGCGCTTTCTGCCTCTTCAAGACGTGTTTCGGCCAAATCAGCCAACTTGTTGGCTCTTTCTGCCTCTGCTTTGGCTAAGTTGGCTTGTTCACTGGCTTTCTGTTCTGCCATAAAAGCAGCTTCTTGTGCCCGTTTGGCATCTTCTAAGGCCACTTGCAATTCTAAGCTTCTTTTTTCGGCAATCAACCTTAAGCTATCTGCAGCCTGCTTTTCAAATAGAGCGATATTTTTTAAGCTGTCGGCAATGTGTTTTTCATAGACTGCAATATTTTTTAGGCTGTCGGCCATTTGCTTGTCTGCTTGTGCGTTGGCCCTGAGCTTTTCGGCTTCTAGTCTCCGCTCATTGGCCAAAATCCTTTGTTGGTCTGCGGCGCTCTTTTCGTTTAAGGCAAAAATGGCCATAGCTCCAG
>CAKZMZ010000326.1 GCA_937129345.1 uncultured Thalassovita sp.
ATTATGAATATGTTTCGGAGTATCTAGAATTACTGGAGACGCCCCAAATTGACAGTGTAGGTTGGGAGGACAATGTTGGCCTTTTCCAAGTGCATGTCAGTACCCATGATAAAAATAACGATACCCGGTATTATCTGTGGCGGTTCGAAGAGACCTGGGTTTATAACGTTGTCTCCAATTCCGACGACATGTATGCGGGAAATGAATATAGACCTTGTTGGAGAACAGAATCATCAACTGCGATACAGATAGGTACGACTATCAATCTAACAAAGGATATTATTTTTAAACAACCCATACACGTAATAGAACCTACAACAAATCTAAAATTATCTAAGAGGTACAGCATATTGGTAAAACAATATGCACTTAGCAAAGAAGCTTACGGGTTCTGGCAATTACTCAAGAAAAACACAGAAGGTTTAGGGACGTTCTTTGATCCTCTACCCTCTCAGCTACCTACTAACATTACTTGTATCGAGGATTCTGATAGACCTGTCATAGGCTTTCTTTCAGCCAGCAGTGAACAACAGAAAAGGATGTTCGTGAACAAGAGGGATCTACCATATAGGGGTATCCCTTTTGCAACATCTTTTGGCTGTCGAGGGAGTAGAGAAAAACCGAATTTTTGGAGGAATTAAAAGCGAATATGGTTGGCTTGTTAATACATAATACAAAATCAGTATATTTTGATGTGGTAGGCTATATAAATATTTATTTTTTTCTTGCAAGTAAACTAAATGCCAATCTGTATACTATCTATTTTTTAGTATATTTAGCTGTTAAATTATTATATACCTGCATATTATTAAGTGTTATTTCAACTTTCTATTATCACTATTTTTAGATAAATAAGCCAATTTATGATTCGAATACTTTTTTACTTTTTATTTATAATATTGTCCGTTGGATGTAAGCAATATGTAGACGATATGATAATAGAAAAATTCACAAAAATAGATATTGAAATTCAGCAAAAGATAGAGGAAAAACTTAAAAAAAGAGATTCACTGCTTGTTGCCCACTCAGACTTACCAAAACTAATGGAAGTACACCTTATGACCAAAGCAGCAGAAACAAGTATAAAAAACTATCGAATTGGACTCGAGAAATATTTAAGAAAGAATTCATCTGATAATACGATTGAGAAGTCTAATATCAAAATTCAAATGGAATATTCGCTTGGGCCATCAGGTGCTGCCTATCGCCTAGAAGACGGTCTACGCTCATTTGTAAATAAATTAAATAATCTTGAAAGTGATTTCAATTTCGGTCATGTTGCAAGACATGGAAATGAAATAGAAAAATTTGAGGGAACTGAAGCAGCCAAGAAAGATTTTGCTCATTTATATTTTGAAAATACTAAAAGTATAGCAGCACTGGCTCAATTGAGTGAGCTCCATTCTCAAGTACTCAATCTAGAGCTTGAAGCAATAGAAAAGTTACTTAATAAGTAAAGAGCATGAGACTCATAAATGCCCATGGTTTAAAGAATTTTATTTGGTGTATAATCTTAAAAGCAACGGATTACTTTTCAACCCACTCTTTAAACCAAATCATAAAGCGCAAAAGCTAAAAGGTAAGCGCATGAATTTTATACAAAGCCTTTTCGCTAATCAAAGCGCACTCATCAACACCCTAGCAATAATAAAGTAAACCGCTAGCCCGAGTAAGTCATTGGCGGTGGTGATAAAGGGGCCTGAGGCAAGCGCGGGGTTTATGCCTAATTTATCTAACAAAAGTGGGGTAATGGTACCCATAAAAGAAGCCAATAATACTACACAAAAAAGAGCAATGGAAACCGTAAAGGCCAAACTCATCCCTTTAAAAAAGATGACAAATACAAAAACGATGGATGAAATGGCCAAACCATTGATCAATGCCACCATAAATACCTTAAATAGTCTTGCCCCTGCCGAACTGCCCAGCAAACCTGCAGCAGGGTTGGCCAATGCCTGTACTACCAAAGTAGAAGATTGTATGCCCACGTTTCCGCCAGTTGCAGTAATAAGTGGGATAAAAAAGGCCATAGCGGGCACCAATTCTAAATCGCCCTCGAAAAAACCCATGAGTTGTGCACCCATTAAACCGCCCATCATACCTATAAGCAACCAAGGCAAACGCGCTCTAGAGAGCATCCAAACGGTATCGTCCTCTTCCACATTTTCAGAAAGACCCGACATCATTTGTTGGTTCATTTCGGCTTGCTCTGTAATGACGTCTACTATGTCATCAATAGTAATTCTACCGAGCAGTTTACCTTGCATGTTTACGACAGGTACGGCTTCTAAATCATATTTTTGCATGATTTCGGCCACATCTTCTTTTTCATAGTAGGTTTGCACCACATGCACTTGGGGCACGCTAATATCTTTGATCAGGGTCTCGTCTTTAGAGAGGATTATCTTTTTCAAGGAAACCCTTCCTTGCAGCATCCCCATATCATCCACTACATAAACCGTAAGTATTTTATCTACATTCTTGGTTTGTCTCCGTATTTCCTCAATGCATTGTTTTATGTCCCAATTAATGTTGGCCTTGATCAACTCTTTGGCCATAAGTCCGCCTGCGCAGTCTTCGTCGTACTTAAGTAGGTCTGTAATGTGGGCAACCTTTTCCTTGTTTTTCATAGAGGCAATCACCTCTTCTTTCATTTTTACGGGCAAAAGGTTAAGTATGTCGGCAGCGTCGTCTGAGTCGGTATAGTCCATATAGCCTGCCAGTTCTACAGGCTCAAAACTTTTAAGAAATTCTCTTTGGGTGTCTTCATCCAGCTCGCTGATCACATCTGCGCTTAATTCCTTATGCAAGAGACCTAGAATGTAACGGCACTCGTCTGCCTCCATTCGGTCCAGTACCATAGAGATATCTGCCGCGTGCATATCTTTAAGAGTATCCCGAATGGATTGTGTGTCTTGGGTGGCGACGGCTTCTTCCAGACTTTTCACAAAATCCATAGTGGGTTCAAAAGACATAAGCTAAAATTTGCAGTTGAAAGTAATTTTGGCTGCAAAGTTAAAAATACATTCTGATCCCACCAGAGTTGAATACAAGTTTGATTTGTTCAAGGTCTTTTTTATTCTTCTTTCTATGCGAAACATGTACTGCGTGCAATAAAACATCAAAGGTAAAAAGAAAGGCACCCTGCAAAATAAGTCCATTACCAAAACCCTCTAACCTTTGGCTATTGCCCGAAACGTGTTTGGCCCTTTCTCTCAAAAGCTGACCTGCAGCCATATAGGCCACATCTAGGCCTGCGTTGAACAATAGAGACTTTTCAATTTTATGCTGCCGCTCTAAAATACCATAAACAGAACGCGCTTTGCCCCTACTTTTTTGATTGGCCCAGTATCCGCCACCTGCAATGGCCAAGTTTACCAAATTCCAGTAAATATTCATCTCATGGAAATACCTCGTGCTATTTTTAGGCCCCGATAAAAGTGCGGCATTCACTACAATGTTACCTAAAGACCAACCGCCCAGCGTAAACATCCCTGTTTTGGTGATTTTATATTGCTTTTCTGCAAAGCTATTGGTAAAATCTTGGGCTTCTGCCGAAAGCACTGCCAGAAAAAAAATAATAAAGAAGACCTGTTTTCCAGTTAAAAAAATCTTTGTCATGGGTAAATTCTAAAAAATGAAGTGCTCTTTAAAAAGTAATGAGGTTATATGCAAACCATAAACTGATAACTTAGCTAAAAGGCAATGGTTGTCATTATTTGATATCGAACATGATTCAAAGCTTCATTCTCAAAAGACATTGCAGCTAGGTTCTTTCTTAATCTATGTAGGCGCATAAGATTACCTTTAGCCCTCCCTAGCTGCAAAACAGGTATTTGGGGGTGTTACAGCACTCATTTAAGCGGCCTCGCTTAAATGAAAACTTAGCTTAATTTAAGCTCAAAGAAATTACAATTTAGCAATATGTATTGCACAATTTTATGATTTAATGCCCAATACAAACTCTAAAAACGACATACAGATGGAGTATACCAAACTAAAAAAGAAAGCGCTCCAAAAACCTGAAACAACAAAACCACCTATTAAACTACCTACAAAATATATGATAATGGCATTGATGACCAGTAAAAAAAGCCCGAGTGTAAGTACGGTTATGGGGAGCGTAAGCAAAATGAGGATAGGCTTTAAAAATGCATTGAAAAGGCTCATGACCAATGCCACAATAACTGCAGTGCCAAAACTCTCAACAGATATGCCATAACCTTCCATTAAATAAGCGGCAAACATAATAGCGAGTGCAGATACTATAAATCTAAATAAAATCTTCAA
>CAKZMZ010000327.1 GCA_937129345.1 uncultured Thalassovita sp.
TTCAGATAGAACGGGAGTGGTGATGAAAACCGTCTCATAATGCTTCAAACTCATGTTTTAAGGTTTGATGATTGAACAAAAATTTTCAGGCTGCAAATATAGGATTTTTGTAGCTTAAAACCATTCACATCAAAAAATAATCAAGCATTAATTGTCGGGCATGCCCCAATTAATGAAAAGTAAGCAAAAAGACCAAAATAAATATGGATGATCCCCTCCAAAGATGGCTCTCCGTAAGGTTTTGCTCAATGAGCTCAAAATAAGTACTTTATAAATAGCCTTAGAGAAAGTTGAAATTAATTTTATTCTGTGCACTTAACACAAGGCCAAAAAGGCGGATGACATTTATTAAAAAATAGAGGCAGGTGCTTTGGTTTGAATCAAAAGCTAGACCATTAATAAATACAATAAGGGATTACGCCACTCTAAACCCCATCACGGTTACATCGTCAATTTGCTGTTCATCTCCCTTCCATATCATAAACTCGTTCATGATAATGTTTTTCTGTTCTTCCATAGACTTTTCATGATTTTCTAGAAAGACCTGCTCCAATCTTCTCAGAGAAAACTTTTTGCCCATGCCACCAAATTGATCCTGAAAACCATCGCTAAAGATGTAGAAGTTTAAAGGCTCATCAACATCAATTATATGTTCTGTATAAGAAAAATCATTCTCATCTTTTAAGAGCGACTTTTCGCCAATCGATTTTCTATCGCCTTTTATGCGGCAAATCTCGCCATCTTTAATATACACGAAAGGTTGTCTAGCACCGGCATAGTGTATTTTCTTTTCGCTGATATATTCTTTGTAAAACTCAGGAACATTATCTATCACACATATTGCCGCATCCATGCCTTCTCTCCTCTTTTCATCAGAATGGCTCAGCATATTATTAATATCTTTATCTAAATGAAAAAGTATCTCAGCCGGATTTAAAATACCTTTTACGTGTACAATCTCATTTAACAGCCTAATGCCAACGGCACTCATAATTGCGCCGGGCACACCATGTCCTGTACAGTCGACTGCTGCTACAATTATTTTGTAATTCTTTTCGCACATCCAGTAAAAGTCACCACTTACAATATCTTTAGGCTGCCAAAAAATAAATGAATCGTGCAGATTATCCCTTACAGAAAGTGTATCAGGCATCATGGCCTCTTGTATTTTTTTTGCATAATTGATGCTTTCTGTAATCTTTTGAAAGGTTTTTGTGTAGGCCTCTTCTAATTTTTTACTTTTTTCTTTAAGCCTCTTTTCTTTTACGTAAAGTGACGAGGCCGCCTCAAAGTTTTTATTGTAGTTAATTTCCCAAGCTTTTGCTATTTCTTTTAGTTTTTCATTTGCCTCATTTAGCTTTGAACTTTGCTCTTTTAGGGTATGGTTTTCTAGCAATAAATCATTGTTGATTTGATGCATTTCATCCAAAGTACGCAATGCATCCTCATGATGGCCTAGAAAGGCTTTATTAAAATCTTTTATCTGATCTACAATACTAGAAAAATCTGCTTTCTCAGAGCTCATGCGTTGGTTCATTCTGCGGATTTCATTTAAAATCTTACTCCCTTCTACCCTTCTTTCCTTTAATTGAGAGCGAAGTAAATCAATTTTCCTGTCCTTTGCCTTGAGCTCATTTTCGAGCTTTTCTATGTATTCCTCTTTACTAATTGAAGTTCGATCCATACATGCATTTTTTATCCTTTAAATAATGCTCACAAGGCTTATATATTGTTGATAATGAAGCAAAAATGGCTTTATACATAATACAGAAGCCATTGGCTAAACACTTTGGGTGACTAATAGAGTCATTAACAATTGGCAGGAAGAATGAAAATAGGTAGAATCTTACTTAATAATTGGTTTTCTATAAGACCATTACCTACTTATAAAATTAATCTATATATCAAGTTAAAAAAGTGTTAAAATAAAAAATAAAGCAAGCTTTAGGCAACCATTCGTTAATTTAATTCATCGTTAAAGCATACCATAAACATCAACTTTTTTACATCTAAAACATCCTGTGATGAGACCTTTTTTATCTATCATCAAAATTCTTATTTGTGCATTACTTTACAGTGGGTTTGCCTTTAGCCAACAGCATAGCGAAAAGCTGCTTGCCCGCACTTGGAAAATAGATAAATTGAGCATTAGTGGGATGATCATTAAAGCAGACAAAAAGCAAAGAGGAGATTATTTAGACCTCAATACCGACGCAACTTTTACTAGGGTCGATGAAGGCATTCATTACAAAGGCACTTGGACTTGGGAGAAAGAACAGCAAAGAATAAAATTAGTATACCAGGAAAATCAACAAAAAGTGTTTTTTAAGGTAAAAAAAATTGAAGGCAATCAATTGATTCTCAAAATGGAAGAAGACTGGAAAAATGAAATGTTGATGTATTTTTCAGCAGCGAAATTTCCATGCAGTATTTAAAATGCAGTGAAAAAAAGCCATCACTTGCGATGGCTTTTGCCATTATTTTAACCTGCTATATTTTCTATAAATACTTTAAGCCCATAAACTATACAAAGCGCTGAGGATGCCAAAGTAAAGAAAAGTCTGATGTTTTTATAAGAGTGCACTTTCTTGGATAATGGAATAGTAAAAATCCCTGCGGCCAGTAACATACCAATTATAGATCCTAGCCCGAATATCAATAAGTAAAGAATACTTAGAAAACTACTGTCTATTTCGCTCATTACCAGCAATACCATAGCGCCACTCCCTGCTAGCCCATGTATCAAGCCTACGTTATAAGCCAATTTGTGTCCTTTCCGTCCATCTGTGAGTACAAAGCTTTCATTTTCTTGCCAGTAGTTATACAAGCGTGTAATGCCCAAAACCACCAGCATAATACCAACTGAAGCCTCAAAATAAGAGAAATACCCATTTAAAAAGGTGGCTTTTCCTATAATGATGACCATGCCTATGACCACAATAGTAGAGGTATGGCCTAAGCCCCAAAAAATGCCGTCCTTAATGGCCAGTGCCACATTATTCCGCTTTGAGACGATGCTACTTACCGCGAGCAAGTGATCCGCCTCAAAGGCATGTCCAAAACCGACAACAGCGGCCAAAAGTAGTGGCATTAAATTTTCCATTTCCTATTCAAGTTTCAGTTAAATTAAATTTTCTTGTATCTATAATTCGCTCAATATTCTGTTTCTTTCCTTACTACAATTCTATGGTTGCCCGTATCGGCCATGTACAACTTACCCTCATGGGCACAAACAGAAAAAGGCCAATATAGCGATTCTTTAGCAGCTTGTATGCTGTTCATATTCTCACTGCCCGAGGTAAATACTTCTTGGCCGATCAGTTTTTTAGCGGCTTGGTTGTTTTCCTCAGGAAGTTCTTCCCAGCCAACAATTCTACTATTGCCTGTGTCGGCCACCCAGATACCTGTTTCTCCAAAAGCCGTGTCATAACACCAACTGAGCGTATGTGCCTGCGGAAAAAAGCTGTGCTGGTTTTGTCCGTTTCCGTCAAAATTCTTCTGCCCTAAAATTACAGCAGCAGGATTTTGAAAGGCTTTTTCTTTATGCCTCCAAAGTAAGACTCGATAATAAGAAGTATCGGTAATAGCCAACTCGCCCTTGGCACTTACTTTTATAGAATAAGGCCAAATGGCATTGTTAGAATCGTAATCTCTGTCAGAAAAAGTAGGCTGCCCTATAACTTTATCAGCTTTAGTAAAATTCTCCATAGGGATTTTTTCAAAAAATAGTACTCTCCTATTGCCTGTATCGGCAATCCATAAAGATTTACCATCAGAAAATACCCCATAAGGCCAGTACAAGGTTTGAGCACTTGGCTGAGTATTCACCCCTTGTACATTGGGCTGTACTTTGTCAAAGTCGGGCTGACCTAACACTACATCCGCAGCTTGCCCATTTTTTTCAGGGAATTTATGCCAAATCAAAACCCTATGGTTCCAGGCATCGGCCACGATCACTTTTTTATCGTCAGACCATATACCAGATGGATAATGTAAAGTTTTGGCACTGGCTGATTGCCCATCGTTTCTACCTGTACTTTGCTCATCGGCATGGCCCAGAATTACATCTGGCGATTTGTATTCGCCTTGGGGCATGCCCTTCCAGATAAAAATCCGGTTCTGCCCTGTGTCTGAAACTAACAGATGCTTGCCGGTAAAAAAAACGCCTCTAGGTGCTAAAAATGGTTTCTTTTCGCTTCCTAAAAATATATTGGTTTCCTTTTCTGTATCTACAATTTTGCTCAAAATATAAACCGTTTACCTAAAATCATTCCACCACCAAAATCTTGCATCTAATCAACAAATCCTTGGCAGCTGCTCTCCCGGTAGTTTATGGATAACACGCTTGCCGCCAATGGCACTTTTTAAAATTACTTGACCCTTATGGTTTTCTGTTACCTCGCCTATACAAGCTGCATTTATTCCATTTTCATCTTGTTTTAAGCTTTCTAGCGCAGCCTCATGCACCTCATCTGACACAATAGCCACAAAAACGCCCTCATTGGCTACATACAAAGGGTCTAAACCTAGCATTTCACAAGCACCTTCTACCTGTTCATCAAGCGGAATATTTTTTTGTAGGATATCCATACCCAAACCAGCTTGTTGGGCCATTTCGGTGAGTACTGTTCCCAAACCACCACGAGTTGGATCCCTTAGTAAATGGATGTTTTCACCAAATTGATCAAGCAATTTTTTTACGGTGTGGTTCAAGCATGTTGTATCGCTTTCTATGTCAGTCTCAAATTCTAAGCCTTCTCTTACCGACATTATGCCTATGCCATGGGTAGCAATTTGCCCACTTACCAAAATTTTATCGCCTACTTTTATACGGTCTATGTGGATGTTGGCATTTTCATGCACTTGTCCAATGCCTGTGGTATTGATAAATACTTTATCGCCCTTGCCTTTTTCTACTACTTTGGTATCGCCTGTAACCACTTGCACGCCTGCCTTCTCACAAGCAAAACGTACAGAAAGTAAGATATCCCACAATTCCTCCATTTTCAGGCCTTCTTCCAAAATCAAACCCAAAGAAATGTGCTTAGGAATGGCACCGCACATCGCCAAATCATTTACAGTACCGTTTACTGCCAATTCCCCAATATTCCCTCCAGGGAAAAACACAGGCGAAATCACAAAGCTATCGGTAGTCATGGCAGTTTTGCCAACTAGTTCAAAGACTGCCCCATCGTGCTTTTCATTCAGGTATTCATTTTCTAAGAGGTTAAAAACACCTGAGTCGAGCAATTTGCTAGTTAGCAAACCACCGCTGCCATGTCCCAAGGTAATTATATCAAAATCCAACTGCGGCATTGGGCAATTGGCCTTCATGATATTTATCTTCTCTTTATAAGTCTTAGATGACATTTTTTTTGTTTTTGGATGTTGGTCTTTAATAGTCCTCATTTACAATGAGGATTTTTGAAAAGCGCATTTTAAATGCGCACC
Source organism: uncultured Thalassovita sp. (assembly GCA_937129345.1). Classification (GTDB taxonomy): domain Bacteria; phylum Bacteroidota; class Bacteroidia; order Cytophagales; family Flammeovirgaceae; genus Chondrinema. Next base: position 5,452 of record CAKZMZ010000327.1, read on the forward strand.
ACAGCACGCACTCATCTGAGATGAGTGTGATTTATATCAAGTCGCATCAGCAACACCTGCATAATGATAATAAGCGGCACAAGCACCCTCTGATGATACCATAGGTGCACCCAAAGGATTTTGAGGTGTACAGGCCTTACCAAATTGGCTGCACTCAAAGGGTTTTTTCAATCCTTTTAATACTTGCCCTGCTATACAATCGGCACACTCGGGTGCTTTTTTAATATTTACCGAGAATTTTCTAGTAGCATCGTATTCAGCAAAAGCTTCTTTTACTTGGTAGCCACTTATCGGAATGGTTCCTATACCGCGCCACTCTCGGTCAGCTATTTCAAAAACCTGTTGTATCATATTTTGCGCAGCAGGATTTCCTTTGGGTTTTACTACCCTAGCATATTGGTTTTCTAACTTGGCCTCACCTGCTTCTAATTGTTTTACCGTCATTAAAATACCTTGTAATAAATCTACAGGCTCAAAACCTGTTACCACTACAGGAATTTCGTATTGTTCCGCAATAGGATAATATTCATCCAAACCCATAATGGTGCAAACATGGCCTGCTGCCAAAAATGCTTGGATAATATTCTCCTCATCATTGATGACCGCTTCCATGGCAGGTGGCACCAATACGTGCGAAGCCAAAATGGAATAATTGTCTAATTTTTCCCTAAAGGCATGGATTACTGAAAGTGCATTGGCAGGTGCGGTGGTTTCAAAGCCAACTGCAAAGAATACCACTTGCCTATCTGGGTTTTCCTTGGCGATTTTAACCGCTTCTAAAGGTGAATACAAAATCCGAATATCTGCGCCTTCTGCTTTGGCCTGCAACAAGCTTTTCTTAGAACCCGGTACGCGAATCATATCGCCAAAAGTACATACGATTACATCTTTTTCTTCTGCCAAGAAAACAGCTTTATCGATCAAGTTAAGCGGTGTAACACATACCGGGCAGCCTGGCCCGTGCACCATCCTTACCTTATCTGGCAGCAAACTTAAAATACCGTTCTTTACCAAACTATGGGTCTGCCCACCGCAAACTTCCATTATTGTCCAAGGTTGGGTTACTGTTTTATGTATCTCGTTGAGGTATTTTTCAACTGCTTCAGGATCTCTAAATTCGGATAGGTATTTCATTTTCTTTATAGTTTCATGTTTTTTATCTTTTCCCACGACTCTAGCCGTGAGTTGGGTTTTGCTCTGTGCTCGTTTTGGCCAATGATCTTAAATCATGGGCTAGGTTCAATGAGTCAGACCTCTTTTTCAGGTTCCAATTCATCTAGTTCGCCTGCCTCTCTTAAATACTCAAACACCTTTTGCGCTTCTGCTTCATCTACCTTACTGAGTGCCACGCCAACGTGTACCAATACATAATCGCCCACATCGGCATCGGGTAACATTTCAAGGCTGGCTTCTTTTACAATGCCACCAAAAGATACTTTGGCAATTTTAACCGTATTGTTGTATCTCAATTCAATGGATTTAATTTTTCCGGGTATGGCTAAACACATATCTTTTCTTGTTTATTTTCAGTTAAATATTTTTTTTTAAGTTTATTTTCGATGATGTATGTCATCAATTGCCCATAGGCAATGTTTTCGTCGTTAGGTGATAATTGCTTATGAAAATACAATTTGTATTTTTCACTCAAATATTTTTTAAGCATACTAACAAGCAAGGCATTTTGAAACACCCCACCACTAAAAGTGATTTTTGTATAGTTTCCTTTTTCAGTAACTGCCTCAATAATTTTTACTAAACTGTAATGGAAAGAAGCTGCCAATAAGCCTATATCATAACCTTCCTGCTTCAATTCAATCATCCTTTCTAGCATAAAGCCAGTTTGTAATATATTTTCAGGATGACTTAAATCCAAGAGTTCTGCTTGAGGATGCTTTTTTAAATAAGCCTTTGATTTGGCTTCTAAATGCATGGCTGCCTCACCTTCAAAGCTATTCTTTTGGGCGATATCTAAAATAGATGCCGCTGCATCAAACAAACGCCCCGCACTTGAAGTGGATAATTGAACAGGTTGCCTCACCAACTTTTGGTAGTAG
>CAKZMZ010000328.1 GCA_937129345.1 uncultured Thalassovita sp.
CTATGGCTTGCAACATTAGCTTGTAAATGTCCCTAGCGCCTCCAACTGCTTTTAGCACTTTATTGTAGCTGTCGTAATTGCGTATCATCACAGATTTGGCCATCAGCTTAAAAAGCACTGCATCTTTGTTTTCTGGCTCATCATCAAAAATCTCTTCGGCCAAATCGTACGTTTTGTTTAATAGGCGCATGTGCTCTTCATAAGCTTTACTGTCTTCTTTTAGAGGATATTCGTCCCAGTAAATACGCATACTTTTCATAAAATAGCCGGTAGGGTGCTCAGGATACTTTTCTAAAAAATACTTCTCGGCAGCCTTGGCTTCTTTAAACTGCCAATTGTAAATCGCATCAATACCGCTTTTGGCAGTTGAATAGTAATCAGGGTCGGTAGAAAGCTGTTTCAGAGCGAGCCCTTGCGCTACAGAAGGGGAAAGACCACAAAAAAGTGAAAGTTGTAAGAATACAATAAAAAATTTCATTAGTACTATTTACCGTTTCAAACAAACCTGCACTGTTTTTTTAGTCATGAAAATAGAAATTATGGATTAGATGTAAGTATATACACAAATTCCAAGCATTATTTGAAACGAATTGATAAAAGTTTTCTAAATTAAATCATTGAAATTAAACAAGCTGTAATTATATAAACCATTTAATTTCTACAGCTGTTTAGTATAATTAGAATCACTATTAAATTTTTTAATCTAGAGGTGTAATAGAATTATATATCGAAAAAAAATGCTTAAGTGCTATTTTATTCTATATATATCTAGAATTATGTATATTTTTTAACTAGGCTAAATCATAAAGAAATAAACAATTTTTATACAAATTGTAGAAATAATTGTGATTTTTTTAGATTTTTGATTGAACCAATATTTTTTTACCGATCATATCAGTCTTAATACAGATGCTCCAAACTAATTTTTATTTAGGTAAACTCACCCTAAAATAGTTGGTAACATTTGTAAGGAAATTTGGCAACATTGCACATAACACGGTTTTCTTGTGTTAATGGTAGCCGTATGAAACATATTGAAAGGGACTAACACTCACTTATCTAGCGCTAATAAGCATAAAATATGTATAGCACCGTTTAGCAATAGAAAATTTTTAAAGATACCTAAATTTTTTTAAGGTGAGAATACGAATCATTTTTGAACTTAAGAACAAAGGGGCGGTACTTCCATTTCACCACCAAAAACAAATTAGGGCCTTATTTAGACAGGTTGTAGGAGAGGATTATCTTACAGAAAACCAGAACTTTAACTTTTCTGGTTTAAAAGGCCAAACCAAGGTGGGAAGAGAGGGTCTCCATTATTTCTCTAAGTTTGTTACCTTAGTTTGCAGCAGCATAGACAAAGAATTCATAAATTATTTTATTAATAAGTTATTCGATTACGATAACATTCTATTAGGCGATTTACTTCTTGAGCCCACCTATGTGGAAAGAGAAGTAAACGACAAACCTTTTAAGGAATCTATGCGATACCTGTGCTTATCGCCACTTGTGGTTTTAGATACGGGCAGCAATGATAAAAACAAAGAATTTATACACCCAACTCTAGATCGTTTTTCAGACTATCTTTACGAGTCTACCATGATGCGCATGGAAGCCTCCAAGCTTTACACGCCCAAAGAAATAGAGTCTTTCTACAAATTTCAGCTAATACCAGACAAAGTTTACTTAGATAAAATACATAAAAGAGAAAAAAAATTTGCTAGGATTTATACTACTATCAAACAAGGCAGAATATTAGAAGTAAGAGGTTACACTTTCCCGTTTGCGTTGTACGCACACCCTAAGGTGCAAGAGTTTGTATACAATTGCGGCTTTGGAAATCTAACTGCAAATGGCTTTGGTATGCTCGATTTTGTAGATACCAGGCATATTACCAAAGAAATAATATTTGAAAAACAGGTGGATCAAGTAGATAAGGCAAAGCTTAAGCTGTAATAAAGGGGGCTGGCGAAAAACATATCGCAAAAACGATTAGTGATATCCAGCCTATTACTTTCCTTCTGTTATCTAAAGGCCTTATCTCGTAAGTTTCTGGGTGGTAAATACCCAAAACCCTTCCGATTAAAAAGCCAAAAACTAGCCAGCCAGTATAACCCATTACACCCGGGAAAATAGACTTAATGGTAAACTGTAGTAAAAATACTCCAAAAACTATTAAAATAACATGTAGCTTGTTTTTGCTTATCTTGTCAAAAACAAAGAACAAAAACAGCAAATAGAAAGCCCCAGTTTGTACATTATAGTCAAAGTTTGTCTGGAAATCTTGCAAGGAAAACAAGCCCAAACCTCCCATAAAAATAAATAGCACAAAAAAAGCTGGAGAAGCAATTCTAAACTTTTTAGGGCCTAACAGGCCGTATAGAATATGACCTCCGTCTAACTGCCCAATAGGCATTAAATTAAGTGCTGTAAAGAAACAGGCCAGAAATCCTGCTAGCAACCAGGGGTAATGCATCATCTCATGTGGGTTAGGGATTTTGGCAGGGTCATCTACTAAATAGGCTTTACAAAACTCGAACAATAAGTTCGTACCCATCATTAAGGCAAGCCCTTCGGGTAAATCTTTATAAGCCTCTTCTTCATAATTTTCATACTCTCTGTACTCAGGGTGTATTTCATAGATGTAATCTGGGTCGGGCAAATGGGTAAAGCCGTAAAAAACCACAAATAGGGCAATAACAAAACCTGCCAACGGTCCTGCCACACCAACATCAAAAAACTCTTTACGGGTACGGATCATGCTTTTGATTCTAATAAAAGCACCCATGGTACCGATAGAAGGCATTAAGCCCAGAAACCAAAAAGGTATGTAAAATGGCAAGGTAACATTTAGCTTGTAATACCTTGCAGTAAAATAGTGCCCAAACTCATGAAAGGTGAGTATGGTCAAAAAAGGTATAGAATAACTCAGCCCTTTTTGTAAGTCTGCATTGCTAAAGCCTGTGAGATAATGCCAAACAGCTTCTAAGAAAGTCCAGTCTTCGCCTTCTGGGATAGAAACAAACCTACCTGTGGTCCACTCCATACCTGCATAAGTGGCGGCAATAAAGGTGAGCACAAACAGAAAAAGATGTAAAAGACTTTTCTTCAAAACGTTGCTTAATTTCCTTAATTCTAGGTGGTTGAACAGTAAAAACTCAGTAAATTATTCTTTTTGCCTTTTCTTAAAAATACCTACAATTCTGCCAAACATTCGTTTCTCAAAATTCCAAAAAAAGGTAAATTGGCCAAAAATGGCCCCAAAGAGAATAAGCAATACTTGGTAAAGTAAGAGCCCTAAAAAATACACCCCTGTTTTTTCTAAGGCAGAAATATCTCTACCGGTGTAATCAAACATAAGATCGGTAACCTTGGCAGTACTAGAACCCGTAATCGCAAAAACTAGTAGTATTACAAAAACCTGCCAGCCTGTGGTTACGCCCCATCTGGTCTTTAATTTTTCTACCCAACTGCTCATTATACTTTAAAAATATTCTCTGGTTTTACATCTTGTAACACTTGCAATCGCAAATAAATCCTTGCTGTTACAATCACATCGTTTTGGCAATATGTTTTGATTCTCTCTAAATCTCCTTCTCCGTGAAAAACCTGACTTACCATGCTACCGTCTAAATCGGTTTTGCTAGATGGTATATCGAACAAAGCCGCCAATAGTTCAAGGGAGGTGTAGTTGCGCAACTCGCCAAATCGCCACATTTGCATGGTATCTTCATGTGGTATTTCCCATGGTTTTTTATTGTAAAAATCTAGTACAACAGGCAAAGAAATACCATGCACCAACATGCGCCTGCACAAAAACGGATAATCGAACTCTTTGCCGTTGTGCGCAACAAAAGTCAATTTCTTTTGGTCAAACTTCTCTTCGACCAAAGCCTTAAATTCCTCTAAAATCTGCCTTTCATCTTCGCCTGCAAAAGCCTTTACGCGCAAACAGGTCTCCTCTTCTTCATTTAAATGAAAATAGCCTACGCCTATGGAAATGATGCGCCCAAACTCAGCCATCAGTGCCGCCTTTTCTAGAAACACCTCTGCAGGAGTAGATTCAGGGTCGAACCTTTTGGCTTTTCGATCCCAAAGAGGCTTAAATCTATCGGGTAAATCTTCGTAATTAGGAGCTGCAGCAGCGGTCTCTACATCTATTACTAATAGGTTCTTTATATCAGGAGGAGTGCGCAAGGTGAAAAAGGTTTGCTACTTCATAAAAAATCATCGAGTTGTAAAGGTAAAAGATAATAGCATAAGATATATTCTTAGCCAACTAATTAATTCGAGGGCAATAGCAAATCCTCCCCAAAAATTCATACTTATTACTTGCATAATTCATCTCATATACTTTGCTTTGAAGGATGATGAGAAAATCCACATTCGGTTTCTGGTTTTGGTACTGGTATTTACTCAACAAGAAGTAAACAGGAACTGCTATGTAAAAAATAAATAATCTGATAAAAAGGCTTTCTGTTTACCCGGAAAGCCTTTTTTAATTGATCTTATTCAAAATATGAAAACTTTTAAACTCCGTACTTCTATCAACAAAATGCTGGCAGATACCTTTACGCCAGTAAGTATTTACCTGCAACTGCGCGATTACTTTGTAAATACCATTTTGTTAGAAAGCTCTGACTACCACGGCAACGAAAACGCCTTTACCTACATTTGCTGCGAACCCATTGCTAAGTTTGAAGTAAGCCAAAGAAAGGTGAAAATAGATCAACCTGATGATGAAACTATAGAAATTAACATCGAACATCGCCAAGAAGCACTCGATCTACTCAATGAGTTTTCGCAAAGTTTTGATAGCAAGCCTCAAATAGGAAAATTTATTGAAAATGGCTTGTTCGGCTACATGTCTTTTGATTCTGTGCAGTATTACGAAGACATTGATTTTGAGAACAAACCAACAGAAAAACTGCAAATACCAGAAATACTGTACCAGGTTTACAGATACATTATCGCAGTAAATCATTTTAACGAAGAAGTCTATTTAATTGAACACCAAGTAGAAGGGCATGAAGTAGAAAGTAAAATACCTCAAATACAAAGCTTGCTTACCAACCGCAGTTATGTTACCCATCAATTCAAATTAGATGCTGATGAAAGTACCAACATGACAGATGAGGCATACATAGACATGGTTAAAAAAGGCATTTATCACTGCCAAAGAGGCGATGTTTTCCAAATAGTACTCTCAAGAAGGTTTTGGCAGAAATACAAAGGCGATGACTTTAATGTGTACCGCGCCTTGCGCTCTATCAATCCTTCGCCTTATTTGTTTTATTTCGATTTTGGCAGTTTTAGAATCTTTGGATCCTCACCTGAGGCGCAGATTGTAGTTAAAGACCAAGAAGCGACCATTTATCCCATTGCCGGTACTTTTAAGCGTACTGGAAATGATGAAAAAGACGCCGTACTCGCCAGAGAACTTTTTGACGACCCCACAGAAAACTCAGAGCACATTATGTTGGTGGACTTGGCAAGAAATGACTTGAGCCGCAATGCAGAAAACGTAGAAGTGAGCACTTTTAAGGAAATCCAATACTTTTCGCACGTAATCCACCTAGTTTCAAAGGTTACGGGCAAGGTAAATAAAGACAGTATTTTACAAGTGGTGGCAGATACTTTCCCAGCGGGTACACTTTCTGGCGCACCAAAATACAAAGCTATGGAGCTGATCGATAAGTACGAAAACATGAGTCGTGGCTACTACGGTGGCTGTATTGGCTTTTTAGGATTTAATGGAGAGTTTAACTCTGCCATTATGATCCGCTCTTTCTTTAGCAAAGACAACACTTTACATTTTCAGGCGGGAGCGGGCGTTGTTGCCAAGTCTGTACCAGAAAACGAATTGCAAGAAGTGAGTAATAAACTCATGGCCTTACGCAAGGCACTAGAAATCGCCGCTACTTTAAAATAAAATTGACTGCCAGCTACTATGAATTTACTCATACTCGATAATTACGACTCTTTTGTGTATAACCTAGTACATATGATTAAGGAATTAGGTTATGAGCCAGTCGTTAAACGCAATGATAAAATCGCGCTAGACGAAGTGGATACATTTGATAAAATCTTGCTTTCGCCAGGACCGGGCATCCCAAAAGAAGCAGGTATTATGATGGATTTAATCAAAACTTATGCGCCAAGTAAAAGTATTATGGGTGTTTGTTTAGGCCACCAAGCCATTGGCGAGAGCTTTGGCGCAAAGTTGAAGAATCTTGACTTAGTGTACCACGGCATAGTTACCAAAACCGATATCTTAAGCCAAGAAGTGGTTTTTCAGGGGTTACCTTCAACATTTAAAACGTGCCGCTACCACTCTTGGGTGGTGGACACAGAAGGATTCCCAGAAGATTTAGAGATTACAGCTCACAATAGTGAGGATGTAATAATGGCCTTACAACATAAAAAATACGATGTGCGCGGTGTGCA
>CAKZMZ010000329.1 GCA_937129345.1 uncultured Thalassovita sp.
AATTTTATGACCAAAATCATAATTCTTTATTTTTTTCAATTTTAATTATTTGTTTGTTATATAAACATTTTATTAAAATAAATAATAAATATTTTCTAATATCTCAGAATATAACACTTTTGAATAAATCTATTTGGTAAGCCATAACAAAAACCTAATCTGCTAAAACGGTACAGTTTACAAATTTCATTTTCGTAAGTTTATCAAACTTCATTTTAGATTGATTTAACTGATATGAAAACTTACTTTTTGGTCATTCTCCTACTATTTGTACTGCCAATCACTTCTTTTCCGCAAGGCAACACCAAGGTATCTATTCAAAGTAACATGTTCTACATCAATGGCAAGCCTACGTATGCAGGAAGAACCTGGCAAGGTAACAAAATTGAAGGCCTGCTATTTAATTCTAGAATGGTTCAAGGTATTTTTGATGATGCCAATCCTGAAACGCGTCCTCAGTTTAATTACCCTGATACCGATAAATGGGATCCTAAAAGAAATACCAAGGAATTTGTAGCTGCTATGCCTGATTGGTATGCCCACGGCATGCTTGCCTTTACGCTGAACCTACAAGGTGGTAGCCCGATTGGCTACGGCAATAAAGATTGGCGTAATTCTGCATTCGATGCACAGGGAAATATAAAAAAGAATTACTTTAAGCGATTGGAAAAAATCTTAAAAAAGGCAGATAAACTCGGCATGGTTGTAATACTTGGCTATTTTTATTTTGGGCAAGACCAATATCTCGAAGACGAAAAAGCCGTGCTTAAAGCCGTCGATGCCACTACCCAATGGATTTTAGATAAGGGATATGAAAATGTTTTGGTTGAAGTAAACAATGAGTGCAATGTAAGGTACGATCACGAAATCTTAAAACCGAATCAAGTGCATCATTTGATTGCGCGAATTAGCGATTTAGCGAAATCAAGAAATAAAACCCTATTGGTCAGTACCAGCTATGGCGGAGGCACCCTACCAAAACCTAATGTAATAAAGGCGAGTGATTTCATCTTACTACATGGAAATGGTGTTGGAGAACCAGAAAAAATCACAGCTATGGTAGATAAAACCCAGAAGGTAGAAGGCTATCGCGATCAACCCATAGTTTTTAACGAAGACGACCATTACAATTTTGAGAAAAAAAACAATAACATGGTGGCAGCAACCAAAGCCTATGCCTCTTGGGGCTTTTTCGATTTTAGAAGAAAAGGTGAAGCTTTTGAAGAAGGTTACCAAACCGTGCCTGTAGACTGGCGCATCAATTCTAAAAGGAAAAAGGCTTTTTTTGATAAGGTAAAGGAAATCACCGGATTTTAATCGCAACTGTCCTATCAATCTCAGATAAGGCATTTGTCAATAAAATGCATCTTTTATTGATTTAAAAATCGCTATTTAGCGAAATAGCGATTTTAATATAATTTATTAAGACTATTATTATTTATTGATGCTCAAGTTTCCTACACTAATGTAAACTAGGTAAGCCTTAAAAGCGTATTGCGCGGCAAAGCTCATCAACAGCCTTGTGTTCCATGTCTCCAGAGGTCATTTGCCATCTTGTTCTACGAAATCATTTACAATTTAACAATAATATATAGCAGCTATACCTAGCACAGCATTACTCAATGCATTTTTATCAGCTACACTTCTAAATGCCAAACTTGTTGCCATAACTTTCTAGTGCATTTCATTTAAATGTTCGTAACATACAAGACATGAATAGCGATTTCGCTAATTCGTTTTTTTTAAAACACTCATATCTATATTGTTTTACAAAAAGTATCACACGGCATTTCTATTAATTTATGGAGTACAAGTCCAATGATTTGTTATGCCCCAATGGAGTAAGGTGCACAAGGAAGAAAAAAAGTAGTTCGCTATTTCGCTAATTAGCATTTTAGCGCAAGGGTATCTTTCTATTACAATGCCAGAAAATACTGAAAGAAATATTTATACTGCGTAACTGTAGACAAATCACTACACTATCTTTTAGTTTCTGAGGCTGTTTTTAAGCTTTACAATAAATTATTATTGATTAACCTTGTACATTATCCCCTTTCGGTGTAAAACCGCTTAAATCGCTCTATTTTAATACAGCTGTTTTTGAGTCAACACATCCAATCTGATATATTAAAAAATCGCTAATTATTTATTTCGTTATTTAGCGAATTAGCGATACCCTCTTTTCTTTCGACAATTTAACTTTCTAAACAAGTCAAAGGAATCCAAAATAGAAATAACAGATAGGGGTGGTAAGGGATGATAATAACGATTTCGCTAATTCGTTATTTAATCGACTTAACTAAATACAGCCGCTTTATCGTAAAAAACTCGACATATCTAATAATGCTCAATTAATTATTATCGAATCAATATATATCATATTAAACATATCTCGAATACTGTACTAAGAAGCTGAATAGCAATAATAAAAAAACACTTAAAATTGTATCTTGTAAAAACCTCATTCCTGTAAAACAAGCTTTTGGCTATTTACCCAAATAAGTATTTTTAAGAAATCATCATTAGTAGGCTTCAACCCCACAAAATCAATCCATATGTACAGAATCTATTTAAAGGTGTGATTTATAAGCACAGAAAAAGGCTGCTAATTGATCAAAAGAGTTGTTTCGCTATTTAGCGAATTCGTTAATGATTTTGCTTGTAAAACTCAAAACATGTTTTGAGCAGTTCTACCATAGAGGGAAAATCATGTTCGTGGGCATATCCTTTAAATTCTTTTTTAAATTCGACCGGAACCTTAAAGTTCAAATCTTTAAGCTCACCCGAAGGCACTTTGCTTAAATTGTTTACATTCTCCTGAGGTGGGGGAGGGGTGCCTTTTCGGTTGATTTTACGATTGGGTAACTTAGATACTTTTGCCATGGTTCTAACTTAATAATTTTTCAACATGATTGATTACGGCCTGAACGACTTCATCGGCCCTTTCATTGGTAGAAGCGTGGGTGGTTTCCGTAGCTGCCTTTCCCGCGTCGCTGGCCCTTCTGTAAGCCGTTCTTTCTGGAATGGCTCCTGACAATAACTGGTAACCCGCCATTTGTATGTACTCGGCGGCCTCGTCCATTTCCACTTGGCTGTTACCGACCCTAGAAAATAAAACACCTATTTTCTTTACGGGTACACTATTTTTTCTCAACTCATGGGCCAATTGCACTGTGGGAATCAGATCGTCTAAAGAAGTGCCTGTAGGGATAACGATCATATTGGCATGTCGGGCAATTTCTAGGGTCTGCCGTGTAGCATGGGGAGCACCATCAAAAACGATCACATCGTAATTGTCTTGCAGCTTAAGCACAGCGTCTACCTTCCTAAACTGCTGTACGGCAATTGCTGGTTCTAGGTCGTTTTCTAACCTACGGCCATTCCAAGCAAAGCTCGTACTTTGGGAAAGGTCTAAATCGGCAATAAGCACATTTAACTCATTGTCTGCATATTCTCTAGCGATCAACCTCGCTACAGTACTTTTTCCTACACCTCCTTTTTGGGACACTACCCCGATGATCAATGCCATATTATTTTTTTATTAAATCTTTGTTTGATTAAGCCTTATGCAATTTTATTCGTTAAAAAGCGATTTAGCGAAATAACGAAGCAAGTATAATTAAATAAAAAATCAGCTGCAACAAAAAATGTAAATTGAGTAAAGAAAACAACTTAGCTAAAATGCAGTGCTTTTACCTTAAAATCCATCTGATGGGTTTTAGAACCAACTTCAAATCTTAACCTAAAGTCTGAAAAGTATACCTGAGCATTAACGGGGTACCAAGTAGCTTTCTCGGTCACATCAATACAGATAAACAAACCGTGTTCGCCACCGATTGCACAAAAGCTTTTAAAAGATCCCGAATAAATCTCTATCCCTGTTTGTTGGTTCAATTCTGAAAAAGTGGTCTTAATGTTTTCAGTCGGTAGACCGATTTCAGAAATCTCTAAGAAAGATTGTCCATTAAATGGGACTGCAGAAGCATTCCACAAATTTTTTCTGGCAATGAGCTCAACTATGTTTTTGTCGTAGTCATAAAAGTACATAGCTTTGGCATTCCAAGCAGAAAAATCAATGAGTTCAGTTGCTCCATCTTTTAAGACGGTGATACGTTTTTTTAACCAAGCAAGTGCTTCAATTTCTTGGTTGGCAGGTATGTTAATGGCAAAATGGTAGGGCGTTGCCGAGAGGCTTTGTTCAAATCTGAGTAAGGAGCGGCCAATTTGTATGGTAAAATGGGTGCCATCTTGTGAAATGGGGGAGAGGCCTAGTTTTGTCTCGTAAAAATCAGCTTGTTGTTTTAAGTGAGGCGTAAAAAGGGTCAATTCATGAACGATCATAAATCTGTGAATGGTTAGCGCATTGTTGATCAAAGGTTAAAACGTTTCTTGAAAATACTGTAAGTATAGCCCGCTATATTGGCGTTTTTGATGTGGTCTTTTTCGCACTGCAGCTCATAATTTACCTTATAAATATCCTTCTCAGATACTTTAGAAGTTATATTATGGATTTGCCTTTCGGATAAGCGGTATTTTCTTAGCAGTTCTTTTACTGGTATACGCACGCGTGTCGCGGCGTCAGTAGCACTTGCTTCGGCCTCAAAATCGTCGGGCATAAAGTGTTTGTCTTCTTGTTCTTCTAAGCGCTTTTTGCTATTATTTTCAAGCACAAACTTTATACTCCGCACCGATCTGCCCTTACGGATTTCTTCATAGCTAAATGCCATATCGGTTTTGGCCAATTCTTCTTGGGCCCGATCTAAAACACGGATCCTAAAGTCGAGATAGCGCTTATACTTAGAGGTTAGCTCCAAGATTTCACGCAATTCTTTTAGCTCAATGGTCCTTGTACCAAAATCTTGATACTGCTTGAGCAACCAATACATGCGGTGGGCATAGTAACTTTTTAAGCGCAACAATTGCTTGATCTGAGAAGCTGTAAAGTTACCGCCCAGCTGCAAAAGATAGGGCTTTACTTCATCGTTAAAACGCGCCTTTATAAAACCTTCTCCCTCTTGGTAAGCACAGATAGACATGAGCGGTATGAACTGAAAATTGCGTCCGCCATTGATGTTCTGAATGGCAAAACGCCTTTGGGTGATACGGTCTGCTGCCGCTTTGATATCTTGATAGAGGATATTGCCACGACTGTTCCTAAAAAGCTCCACAGGTATCTCTATCATCTTAAACTGGGTATCAGTCCTTTCTATTTCTGATAGCATAAAAACAAAAAGGCGCATCTCGTTGGCGGTCATGTTAAACCGGGCATTGACCATGTGGTTGTGCTGAACCACCAATTCGCCACCTGTGAATTTTTTCTGTCTCATGCGCCAATTATAATCATTTTATCTGTGACTCAAAAGAAATTTTATCACATTTGATCAAAAGTTAAGTAATTGATTATCAGGCAACTAGGTTTTTGTCACAGAGAGCTAGGTTTGTGTCACACTTAGTCTAGGTTTTTGTCACATTCAAACTAAGGATTTGTCACACTTGCGCGAGGTTTCTGTCACAGTCATGCAATGTTTTTGACACACTTACACGAGGTTTCTGTCACATTTAAGGCAAGTTAAACACTGATAATCAATAAGTTATGCTATCTGTAAATAATATAAAAGAATATAAATAGAATAAAATGCTGTTAAAAGGCAGATTTTTATAAGATTATTTTTCCAATTAAATGAACTACTGATAAAAAATAATTTAAACGCACTAGGTTTTTGTCACACTTACTGTGGTACTATCCCATTTTAAAAACTAGGATTTTGTCACACTTCATAAGATGATCTATTGTTTTTATCACTAGGATTTTGTCACATTTAATTTACGAGGGGTTTTAACTAGGTTTTTATCACATTTAACTTTAAGTAAAGCTTTATATGGATAATTACTTGCCCAAATGTGGGAAACTTACTAAGTGTGACATTTTCCTAGTTAAGATTTATGATAAATGCCTTTCTTATAAAGAGACAAAAAGCGTTTATTAAGGCTTCAAATGCAGGTTTTGCTAAGTTTTTATCATATTTAGCTTAAAGTAAAGCTTTGATCCTCTAGGTTTTTGTCACATTAGGTAGGAATTTGTCACAGTTGCTTTATACTTATATATGCACTAGGTTTTTATCACATTTACTCGAACAAAGAGGGGCTTTGGGTAAAAACTTTAGAGACAATATGGTGGTGTAAGTCAGGCTAATTATATTGAAGCCAATGTTTGGAGGAAGCAAAGTTTGAACAAGCCAATGAATATAGAATAGGATGGATTTGATTAAGATATACCAAGGCAATGTAATAGATGCCAAAGAACTATGGCATTTTTTAGAGGTAAAGACCCAATTTAACAAGTGGATCGTACGCATGCTCGATTACGGTTTTATAGAAGGAAAGGATTTTTGGACAAATTTGTCCAAAAACAAAGAAGAGGGTAGCAAGCAAAAAGGCAGACCACAAAAA
>CAKZMZ010000330.1 GCA_937129345.1 uncultured Thalassovita sp.
TGGATGACTCTACCCCCTTTTTTACGTCAAGTGCTAAATCATTCAAATGCATATAGGCTAATTTTGTAAAGAAGATGTTACTTGAAGATTTTTACTTTTTTATAATCTATCATTTTTATTGATGATCGATAATAAAGAACAATACTATAGAAAAACTTATAGAGATGATGAACTCCAAAGTGCCTGCACTGAGGTTTTTATCAATGGCGATCAGCTTGTTTAAATCTCGATGAGGTATGAGTATCTTATCGAAAAAGAAGCGGACAAAAACAAGGTAAATAAAGAGCAATTCTATGTTAAAAGCCAGGTTGGAAAGGTTGCTCGTCCAGCCTACAAATTCGCCAGAAACACCCTTCATTACTATGATGCCGATAGCAATAAAACCGCCTGCAAAGCCCATTCCCGCAGCTGTGTTTTCCTCTTCAATCTCGCCGTGTACGGAGTAGGGGGTGAGCCAATCGTAAAGCAAGGCAAACAAAATCAGGCAAATTTGTCCAAATACAAAAAATGCTAAAGAAGTGACCAAAGAACCACCTTCGCTGTGTAAGGTACCGCCAATGATCAAGCCCGAGGCCGTGTAAGAAGCTGCCTGCACAAAGCCCGTCCCAATATTCTGGTCCTCAATGATTTCTTTATTGTTAGAAAACTTGTAGAGAATGAGCTTATCATTGATGTACCTCGAAAAATTGAGCAAAAAAACACCTAACATAGAGTAACCGCCTACGTGTACAACTTCTTCTTGCCAACTGGGCATTCTCGGCCCATCGAACACCCCTACATAAACAGCGGTAACTCCTATAAAATAACCTGCGGTACTTACGCCCAAAGCCGTATTGTTTTTGTTGATCAGCTCATTATTGATCAAATAAGGTGATAATAGAGACTTTATAAATTTTGCTACTAAAAAAGTAAACATGTAGAGCGCTAAAAAACTAGTAGCGTTAAGAAAGTTTTCTGGGTTAAGGAACATGCCGGTTTATGATTTTAAGCCCGTAAAATAAAGACCGTGTAAGGATATATGCTAATCCTAATTTAAAATTTGTTATAGAACTATTGGGAGTGGTATTTTAGCCTGAACGTCGGTCGAGCTTCCTGTTCTAAAGATCAGGATTTTATATAGCACGCTTGCCATGCTTTGTCGATGACTTGTTGCAGCACAGCTAAGAACCAATACGAGCATTAAAGTAAAACTGCTTTTGCTATATTTTCGTGGGCACCATAAATTGCAGCACTATTGATGATGTTTATGGAGATATCTTTTTCGCCACTTTGGTTAAGCCTTAAATTAGCTGTTTTTACCACAATCATACTTTGTGTTTTGGGCCTGCCACTTGTGTATGCACTTCACTTTAAAATAAATCAGCATTTATTAAAAACCATTATAAAATCTTTGGTAAGCCTGCCCTTGGTGCTCCCGCCAACGGTATTGGGCTACTACCTTTTGGTCGCGTTAAATCCCGATAGTTTTTTAGGCACTATTTTCGAAAAGGTGTTTGATATAAGGTTGGTTTTTAGCTTTTCGGGTATTTTGATTGGCTCGGTCATTTTTAGCCTGCCTTTTATGGTAAACCCCATTTTGTCTGCCATAGAGCATTTGCCCAGTTATTTTAAAGATGCGGCCTATACCATGGGCAAATCTTCTTGGGTTACTTTTCTACGTGTCATGTTGCCCAATGTTAAGGCCTCTGTTGTGGTAGGGGTAACCATGTCTTTTGCACATACCATTGGCGAGTTTGGAGTGATTTTGATGATTGGTGGCAATATTCCGGAAGAAACCAGGGTAGCATCTATCGCCATTTACAATGAAGTAGAAATGTTGAACTATGCCAACGCCAATATCTATTCGGTCATTCTATTGGTGTTTTCCTTAACAGCGCTCGTTTTGATCAATTTTTTTTATGCAGAAAAAAACACCTCGGCGCTGTAATTTTTTACAATGTCTCCCTACTAACCTATTGATATAAAACAGGGAGGTGTTTAAAAATATGATGACTCATTTTAATGTTTATCTGTGGATTTCTGTATGCGAAGAAAATAAACAAATACACGAATAAACCGATTGCCATTTTTCTATGCAAAGTTAACAACACTAAGGCATCATATTGTTAGAACCACCAAAAAATAGTATGTTAGCATTTACATTACAGAAACAGCTTTTTTACAGGCAAGGTTTTTTTAAACTGGCACTAGAAGCCAGGCTGCCCAAATTCTCAATTACAGCCGTAATGGGAGATTCTGGAGTAGGCAAAACCAGTTTGTTAAAAATGCTGGCAGGCTTGCTCAAACCCGACAGCGGTCACATACAACTTAACGATGCAGTGTGGTTTTCGACCTCCCAAAAAATAAACTTGCCCCCACAAAAAAGGAGCATAGGCTTTTTGTTTCAAGAGTATGCGCTATTTCCGAACATGAGCGTAAAGGAAAACCTCAGGTTTGCCGCTCAAAACCAAAAGCAGCTCAATGGCATAGACGAACTCTTAGAAATGATAGGCATGACAGGCTTTGAGCACGTAAAACCCGCTAGACTATCGGGTGGGCAACAACAGCGAGTGGCCTTGGCAAGGGCCATCATCAGTCAGCCAGATTTATTATTGTTAGATGAGCCACTCTCCGCTTTGGATCAAAAAATGAGGCTTAGGCTACAGCAAGATCTAAAGTTGTTGCTCGGTAAATATCCGACCACCGTACTTTTGGTCACCCACGATGCCACAGAGGCTGCTCGCTTGGCCACTCATGTTTTGCAAATCGATCAAGGACAGCAAAAGGGTTTTGGCACAATTTGGCAAATGTTGGGTCAGGGTGAAATAAACAATGCTAGTATACAAGCCGAAGTGATCAGCTACCAAGAGGATACCAAGCAAGTTCAGTTGCTATGCGATGGCAAATTGATGAGCGCGCAGTGGCAGCAAACAGATGAAGTCCCCAAAATCGGTTCTAAAATAGAATTATCTCAACTTTTGAATTAATATATTTACCAACCTTCAATTTTATTTACATGGAAGAACAAGTTTCAACAAAATCTATCGGGATTAAGTATGGAATTATACTGGGACTTTTCAGCATTGGTTACAGCTTAATTTTGCAAGTAACAGGTTTGATGACTGAGCAATGGCTTAGTTCGCTTTCTTTTGTCTTTATGATCATAATTTTGGTCTTTGCCATGAGGGAGTTCAAGTCTTATAACCAAGGTTTTATGCGCTTGGGGCAAGGCTTAGGGCTAGGAATGATCGTGATAGCCATTTCATCTGTATTCTCATCCATCTTTACTTACATTTATGTAAAGTTTATAGATAGTTCTTTGATCACGATGACACTGGATCAAACCAGAGAGGAGATGATGAAGAACCCCGACCTTACAGATGCACAAATTGAGCAGGCCATGTCTATGACAGAAAAGTTTACTACGCCAGAGATGTTAATGGGCATAGGGTTTATTTCGGCCTTGTTTTTTGGCTTTTTAATTACTTTGGTTATTGCCCTTATTATGAAAAAAGACGACCCCGATGCATATTAAAATACTTTTTTGCTAAAGATGCGAAGAGAGTTTATAAATTTGTAGAAATAAAAATTACCGGTTAAAGACCGGTAATTTTTTTTGTGCAACCAAAGATTATTAAAAGCGAGCATCCCATAATGAAAACCAAAACCAATCAGGCGGAGAACAAGGTGGCCCCCCCACAGATTTCTGTTGTGATTCCTCTTTACAATGAAGAAGAATCGCTGCCAGAGTTGCTTGCTTGGATCGATCGGGTAATGCAGGCCAATGGATTTACCTATGAGGTAGTAATGATAGACGATGGCAGTTCGGATAACTCTTGGCAAGTGGTGCAACAGCAAAAGGAGAAGTTCCCCGGTATAATAGGCATTCGCTTTTTGAGAAACTACGGCAAGTCGGCCGCTTTGCATGTAGGCTTTAAGCATACAAAGGGCGAGGTAGTCATTACCATGGATGCCGACCTACAAGATAGCCCCGACGAAATACCCGGATTGTACAAAATGATCACAGAAGAGGGGTATGACTTGGTATCTGGTTGGAAGAAAAAGCGCTACGATCCCATTAGCAAAACCATTCCTTCTAAACTATTTAATAAGGTAACGCAGTGGTCTTCAGGCATTAAGCTGCACGACTTTAATTGCGGCTTAAAAGCGTACAAATCCAAGGTAGTAAAAACCATAGAGGTCTATGGCGAAATGCACCGTTACATACCCGTAATTGCCAAATGGAATGGCTTTTATAAAATCGGGGAAAAAGTAGTGCAGCACAGAGCGAGAAAATACGGCATAACCAAATTTGGCCTAGAGCGCTTTGTTTTCGGCTTTCTGGATTTACTTTCTATCTCGTTTGTTTCTCGCTTTAAAAAGCGGCCCATGCATTTCTTTGGAACCTTGGGCTCTTTATCTTTTTTGTTGGGCTTTATCTTCGCCGCCAAGATATTGCTAGAAAAGTTGTACGTTGCCAATATTCTTAACGAAGTGCCTAGGCGGGAGGTAGTGGCACAACCGCTTTTCTTTCTCTCCTTAGTAATGTTGATCATAGGTGTGCAATTGTTTTTGGCAGGGTTTATATCAGAGATGGTCTCCCTCAACTCCCCGAACCGAAACGATTACCACATCTCCGAAAAAGTTTAAAGGGCACATTTATCACTCGGATTTTCAACTCCATTAAACTGTAGGATAAAATCTAAGCGGATGTATTCTCCATTTTCAAGCACCAAGAATTCTCCTCCGTTTTTTAGCTGTAAATCTGTTGGTTTTGCAGTAATGATGCAAGTCTGTCCTTCCTCATTCAAATAAATGATTTTCACTCTTTCTCTCAGGGTAATACATGCTTCAAAATAATCGTAGAAACCGCAATTTACAGGGTGGTATTCCATAAAATATAAAAGTTGATTTTTTAAAACCTTTTAGGGTATCAAGTATGTTTTATTAGTGTAGCTAAGAAGTGAAACACACGTGGTAAACAAAAAGGTTTATTTTTTGCCCCGTTGCGCTGAGATGAAACATACTGCGCGCTGCAAAATAAAATAAAAATCACCCAAAAAACTTGATTAAATCCTTGTTTGGAGGTCCATGATAAATGGATGTAATGAGTGTTTACAAAGCTAATAAGAGGTGGTTTTCGCTTGTTTAGAATTTGTTTAAATACAAATTAACATTCGAGAGAACAATCTCGATCAAATGGCTTTATATTTAAAATTGAAAATAAAATAGTTATGAATAAAATAAAAGCAAAAATTACAAAAAAGACTTCGTTGATCAGCGAAGTGGAAGAAAGACTAAACGCACAAGTGAAAATGGAAGGTGTTTCATCACAATTCTATTTGGCTGCTGCTTCTTGGTGCGAGAGAGAGGGATATGAAAACGCAGCTAACTTTCTCTATACCCACTCAGAAGAAGAACGCATGCATATGCTAAAGTTGATCAAGTACATCAATGCCTCCGGCGGTTATGCCTTAGCTCCAGAAATCTCAGGGCTAAAGTATGAGTTCGACACTTTAAGAAAAGTATTTGATGAAGTGCTAGAGCATGAAATTAAAGTGACCAACTCGATCAACGATATTGTTGATTTTAGTTTTAAGGTAAAAGATTATGCAACTTTCCAGTTCTTGCAATGGTATGTAGCCGAGCAGCGTGAAGAAGAAGAATTGGCACGCAGGGTAATAGAAATCTTCGATATTATTGGCGAAGAAGGTCAAGGCTTATGGTTTATTGACCAAGAAATTGGCAAACTAGGCCATGGTGAAGAAGGTGGAGCCATTGAAGCCCCAGAAG
Source organism: uncultured Thalassovita sp. (assembly GCA_937129345.1). Lineage (GTDB taxonomy): Bacteria > Bacteroidota > Bacteroidia > Cytophagales > Flammeovirgaceae > Chondrinema. The sequence continues at coordinate 5,773 of CAKZMZ010000330.1, forward strand.
GCGAATAAATTTAATAAATACAGGTTTTAGTTTTGGCCCATGAACTTGCGTTCATGGGCTTTTTTTATAGTCCTTTCACGGTTTCTTTTAGAAAAGCAGCAAAATCTTTCGCAAACTCTTTTCTCCTTAAAGCAAATTCCACAGTGGTCTTTAAAAAGTCTAGTTTATTGCCAATGTCATACCTTTTGCCCTCAATGGTATCGGCTATTACCTTTTCTCTTTTTGAAAGTAACTGAATGGCATCGGTGAGCTGTACCTCGTTGTTTTTCCCTTTTTTGGTCTGCTCTAATGCCCGGTAAATTTCAGAAGTGAGGATGTATCTGCCCGCAATGGCCAAGTTAGATGGTGCCGTTGCTGGATCTGGTTTTTCCACAAACTCGGTTACTTCCATGATCTTATCGCTCAATTGTTTCCCGCCTACAATACCATACCTGTCTACTTTTTCCTTAGGCACTTTTTCTACGGCAAGTACGCTGGCATTGTATTGCTCAAAAGCATCTATTAATTGTTGGGTAACTGGTATTACAGAGTCTATTACCGTGTCGCCCAACAATACAGCAAAAGGCTCATCACCTGTGTGGTAGCGGGCATAGTAAATGGCATCGCCCAAGCCATTTATTTCTTTTTGCCTGATAAAATGGATGTTGGCCATATCGGCAATATGGCGCATTTCATTGTATAGTTGCTCTTTTTCGCTTTCTTCTAACCTAGACTCCAACTCATGGTTTCTGTCAAAATGGTCTTCTATGGCGCGTTTTCCCTTACCCGATATGATCAAGATATCTTCTATTCCCGCATCTACCGCTTCTTGTACTACATATTGTATAGTAGGCGTATCGATAATGGGTAGCATTTCTTTGGGTTGTGCCTTGGTTGCAGGTAAGAAACGGGTCCCATAACCCGCGGCAGGAATTACGGCTTTTTTTACTGTCATTGTATATTTTTAGTTATAGTTCTTTAAAACTGTGTTATAAATGGAATAAATAATTATGCTAATATTTTTAAGGATTTTAATTGATTTAGAAACTGATTAACAATTAACCTTCTACACTATGTACGGCTTGATTACCCTAGCCTTTATTTTTCTCATGGCCACTACCAATCTCGTTAGGGCTTCGTCATCTTTATACATACCGATAATAGATCCGCCCGAACCGGTAAATTTTGCACTTACGCCGCAATCTCTGGCGGTTTGAACCAATTCCATGTTTTCTTCACTGATCTGCATCATTTTACAGCGAAGGTCAAAGTTTCTGTTCATTAAGTCGAAAAGCACATCGTGGTCTCCTTCTAAAAGGGCTTTTTTGCCTTTTTCAGCAAGCTCTGCCATTTCTTGTAAGCTTTCTATCACCTCGGGGTCGCCTTTTTCAAATCTTACCCTAATGTTGTTGAGCACAGTTCCGGAAACTTTCCCAAGATCGGTTTTATAAGCAATAAATAGCGGTGGCAACTTTTTAGGAGGAATGCGTTCATATTTTCCAACCCCGTGTTTAGAGAAGTAATTTTTTTCAAAATTCATGTACACGCAACCTTCATAAGCTTGTATCACTCGGTCTTGCAAGCCTGCCCTTATGCCCAACTCATCGGTTTCTGCCGAAAGCACTAAGTTGGCCAATACATCAGGGGCGATTTCTACTTTGTAAAATTCCATTAAGGCCCGCATAGTTGCGGTAATGATGGCACTAGAACCGGCCAGGCCCACTTGCCGCGGTATAGATGATCGGTACCTGATCGTAAAGTTTTTGCCTGCCAGTCGTATTTTTTCTTTTTCGGTGTATTCCACAAACCTCTTTATGCCCGCTTTAATTAGGCGAGACCCTCCATAGTATCCCGTTAAAGATACTGATTCTACTAAATGAAATATGTTTCTATATTCATTAAGATCTTGTTCTTGAGGTGCTATTTTTAATTCGGGAGATTCGTAAAGCGAGATATGGGCACCAAAATTTCTTACGGTAATAGAAATGGTCTTGCCGTTGTAACCATCAGAAGGGTTGCCCAACAAGCCTGCTCTGGCATAAGCTCTTTTTTCTATGATCATGGCCTTTTGTTTATTATGGTGCTAATTTAATCAGGAGAAAAGAAAAGGAGTCACAAGCAATGGTATTATGCTTGTACGGCCTCTTCTAATAATTTAATATTGCCTCTTTTGGAGTTTATCTCTACTTGTACGCCCAATGGTAAGGTATACTGTTCTTCTAAATGGCCTGAAAGAATGCCAAAAAAAGCTGGTATGCCCAAGGGCTTTAAATGAAATTCTAGGATTTGCTTTAAGGTGAAATCGTCTTTATCGTCCTCTTCTTCGCAGGAGGCGCAAGAGGCAAACACCAAGCCGCTGATCTTTTCTAAAATGCCTGCAAGCTTTAAATGAGTCAGGTACCGATCTATGCGGTAAACCGCCTCGCCTACATCTTCTAAAAAAAGGATTTTATCGGTAAAATCGGGTAAATAGGTTGAGCCTACCATGCCGCAGAGCACAGTTAAATTGCCGCCAACCAAAGTGCCTGCTGCTTTGCCTTCATTAATTACATATCTCGCGGTTTCGGCCTCTTCTAAAGTGGTTTTCTTTTTGAGTTTTTTAGCACCGCGTAGTTTATAGGCCTTTTCTTTGATAATGACTTTTCTGTAATGTTTATAGCTAAAGCGGTTCCAGTCTGAGGTGCCCACCGGCCCGTGAAAAGTAACTAGGCCTGTTTGTTGGTAAATGCCCAATAGCAGCGAGGTAATATCGCTGTAACCAATAAATACCTTAGGGTCGGCCTTAATGGTCTCATAATCGAGTAAGGGTAATATACGTGCGCCGCCCCAACCGCCTCGGGCAGCTACAATGCCCCTGACTTCAGGGTCGGCAAACATGGCGTTGAGGTCTCCTGCGCGTTGTTCGTCTGTACCAGAAAAATAACCGTACTTGCCAAAAGTGTGCTCGCCAAACTTTACCTTGTATCCTTCTTCCTCGAGCATGGCAGCAAAATTCCTTACCAATTCGGGTTTGGGTAGGGTAAAACCAGGGGCCACAATGCCAATGGTATTACCTTCTTGCAGAGGGGCTGCTTTAATGTTTTTAGATGTAGCGCGAAAATACGCTGCATTTGCATAGGGCTGGGTAAAACCCAACGCACCTGCTGCAAGGCCGGCCTTTTTCAAAAAATTTCTTCTATCTGCTTTGCTGTTTGATCGCATGTCCTGATAAATGTTAAAGGGGCCAAATTAATAGAAATGGCCCCAAAAAATAAAGAACATGATTTTTTTTAAAAACATGTTCTTTATCTAGAAACTTGCAAGTAGGGCATCCAACTATCGTCCCCTAATCCAGAGAAATCCCTTAAAAACATAATAAAACTGGGTTTAAAAGGCTTGTAGGGCAATATCATGCCGATTTCTTCTGGTAAAAAATCTCCTTTTTTAGAGTTACATGTTTTGCAAGCGGTTACCAAGTTGGTCCAGTTAGAACCTCCGCCTCTCGAGCGCGGTAATACGTGGTCTAGTGTAAGGCTGTCTTTAGAAGAACAGTACACACATTGGTTGCCATCGCGCTTAAAGATGTTTTGCCTAGTCATAATGACCCCTTTGTAAGGGATGTTCACATACTGATTGAGCTTAATGATAGAAGGCATGTCATAGACTCGGTTTACTGTGCGCAAAACTCCATTCTCAGCTTTTTTAACCACTTCTGCTTTCTCTAAATATACCAGCAAAAAGGCCTTGTAAACACTGCAAACAGAGAAAGCGCGATAGTCAGCATTCAGTATGAGTACTTTTTTTGATCGCATACTCATTGTTTGTCAATAGTTTGATAAAAAATCATTTAGAATCTAAAAGGAACTGCTTTTTCCATAAATATAAATACCATTTTTAATTTATGGTTCATTGTTGTGATATTTTTGATTGGGGGTGTTTAAGGTAATTGAGAAAAAGCAGATAAAGTGAGATGTTGCTGAGGTATGCTGTTATGGTGCAGTTGTACTAAATTCAATCTGCTAAAAAAACATGTTGGTTATTTACCTAAACTCACAGAAACGCCCGCGCCTAGGGAGAGGCCGTTGATATAAAATTGTTCCTCTACCTGTTTGTAACTCCCCGCAGAACCCGTATAGCGCAATAAAATCTCAAAGCAAACGCGCTCTGTCCAGTAGTTGGCGATGCCCACACCCAAGCCGTATCTAAAGCCTTCAAATCCTATGCTTTGCACTTCATCTCCGGCTATAAATTTTTCATTGCCATCGCCATGGCCCATAGATAGTTCTAGCATGAGTCCGGAGGGCATGTAGTAACGGGCATAGCCGCTATAACTTCTCAGTAAAAAGCGGTATTCGTTCTGAAAGTTAAAGGAGGCCACAGAACCGAAATAGTCAAAATCTAGCCCTAGCAACCAGCCTTTGCCCAAAAACATGCCCACACGCGGAGAAACGTTAAAGTCTACCAAGGCGGTAGCGTTATTAAAGTTGATGTTTTGGTTCCTAACGCCCACTCCCATACCAAAGTCTAAGCCCACCAACACACGTTTTTTGGCTGAGAAAGTCCCGAAGTTGATCTTTTCAATATCTGTTTCGGGCAAGCTTTCGGTTACTTGCGCAAAAGATTGGTGGTTAATATAAATGCATAAAAAAAAGGCAGTAAGTAAATTCAGTTGAGTTATCTTCATTATTTGGTAAAGGTAGCTAGTTCTTTTTTTAATGAGTAAAAAATTAAGCGAGCTAGAAAAAACTGCTTTTAGTAGCAAATTAACTACATTCGATGCAATATCATCATTGAAAATACGAAGCAAAACGGGCAAATGGTTGCCTACAAAAAAAATTCTTTTGAAAATACTTTACATTACCCATTATACTGAGCTTTATGGGGCCAACCGCTCGCTTTTGGCCTTGCTGGGCATGATGCAAAAAAACCGGGGAATACATGTGCTTGTTCCAGCAAATGGTTCCATAACGGAGGTGCTAGGCAATTTACAAATACCTTACTCGGTAGCTAATTTTCATGATGAGTATTATTATAAAACAGGTTTTTCTAGATTCCTTGGCTTAAAGCGGCACTTGCAAAATAGGTGGCACTTTAAGCAGGTAAAAAGTTTGGTAGAACACATAGCGCCCGACTTAATACACTCCAATTCTGCGGGTTTGCATGTTGGCGCTAGACTGGCTAAAGCCCTTTCCGTCCCACACATATGGCACATCAGAGAGTTCGGTCTACAGGATTATAAAGCAGTACATAATTTGGGCGAGGCCCATCATTTAAAATGGCTCAATCGGGCCTCCCATCTCATTGCCATTTCTAAAGCCATTAAAACAGAGGCCCTGCAAAATGTAAGGGCACCTTTAAGCGTGGTGTACAATGGCGTAATGCCCCAAGCAAAGATGCAGGGCATTCCCCCCAAAAAAACCAAAGGAAAAGTAGTTTTTACACTGGCAGGTGCTTTCAGGCAAGAAAAAGGGCAGCATAAGGCAGTGGCTGCTTTTAT
>CAKZMZ010000331.1 GCA_937129345.1 uncultured Thalassovita sp.
GGGATGAGCATATCTTAAGTTACGAAATTAAAGTAGGCGGTGCCATGGCCACAGCATGGACCGAATATGCCTTTTACGCTGGCGAGGCCTTTAGCCATTGCGGGGTCAACGCTTTTCAATTTTTTAAAGATGATGAAAAAGGTTGGCTGATCACCCAAATAATCGATACCCGCAGAAAAGAAGATTGCAAAAAGTAGTGTTATTGTCGTATTTTTTTTTGTTGTATAAATGCCTGCTATTATCTTTCAGTTAGAATAATTACATACTGAAACATATTAGCATGAAATCCATTTTTTTACCTATCTGCCTACTATTATGGCTTGTTGCCTGTAAACAAGAACCCAAAACTTATACGCTAGAAGATGTACCCGTAAAGGCGCCGTTCGAAGATATCGACACCCTGGCCATTAACGATTGGTGGAATAGAGCATATACCAAAATCATCAATCTAAAGGTAAACCGGGATAGTGTAGTGGCATTTGGTATGTACACGGTTGCCAATAACACTTTAAAGCTGACAGCACAGCTCTATCCCTTATACCCAGATGAGACCCGCGAGGTGAGGCTTGAAGTAAAAGAAGGAGACAATTGGAAAGAAATACAAAAACAACAAGTGAACGATATTGGATGGGCCGCTCTTTTTAGAGTTGATGATTGGGACGCTAACAAGGACACTCCCTACAGGATCAGACATGGTAAAAATGCATTTTTTGAAGGTTTGATCAGAAAAGACCCAAAAGATAAAGAGGAAATTGTGCTTGCTGCTTTTTCCTGTAATTCGAACAAAGATAGGGGCATGCGCGAGAACTACATTCGCAACATAGATCACCAAAATCCAGACCTTTTGTTTTTTGCAGGAGACCAGTCTTATGACCATACCGAACACACAGCAGCTTGGCTCAAGTTCGGCCTGCAGTTTAAAGAATTATTTAAAGATAGACCTTGTATTTCTATTCCCGATGATCACGACATAGGACAAGGCAATTTATGGGGCGAAGGAGGCAAAGTGGCCTCTAGCCCCGCAGGCAGCGACGGCGGATACTTTTACCACCACGAGTATGTAAAAATGGTAGAAAGGGCACAAACAGCGCATTTACCAGACCCTTATGATCCAACGCCAATAGAACAAGGCATAGGCGTATATTACACCAATTTGATTTTGGGCGATGTTGATTTTGCCATTATAGAAGATCGTAAGTTTAAATCTGGTCCCGAAGGAAAAATACCACAGCAAGGCCCAAGGCCCGATCATGTGCGCGACCCTAATTACGACCCAAAAACAGTGGATGTTGAAGGGCTGAATCTATTGGGCAATAGACAACTCAATTTTCTAGACGAATGGGCCACTTGGCAAAAACCTGCTATGAAGGCGGTACTCTCCCAAACCGGCTTTTGTGGTGGTGCCCATTTACACGGCTCAAAAGACAACCGCCTCCATGCAGACATGGACTCTAACGGATGGCCACAAACAGGCAGAAATAAGGCATTAGAGAGGATTAAAAAAGCAAACGCAGTGCACATTGGTGGAGACCAACACTTACCTACTGTAATTAAGCACGGCATAGAGGAGCACGAAGACGGCCCTTGGGCGTTTGTTGTACCTGCTATAGTAAACAACTATTACAGCCGTTGGTGGTGGCCCAAAGAAGAAGAAATCAATGAAGAACCTTTAACTGAGGAGTTACCTTGGTCTGGACATTTTTTGGATGGTTTTGACAATAAAATTTCGGTTTATGCTTATGCCAACCCCGATGCACACTCAAATGGAGCTGGATACGGTTTGATTAGGTTCCACAAAAACTCTAATGAGGTAACTTTTGAGTGTTGGCCCAGAGAAGTAGATGTTACAAAAGATGATGCACAACAGTTTACAGGTTGGCCAATTACTGTACAACTCGATTGAATTTTATCTAGATAAAGCAGCTTTGTAATATTGAACAATAAAAAAGTAAAGGAACAGCATCTACTGTTTACATAAATTTTTAGATAAAAATCGTGATAGAATTTATTCGATAAGTGAAAAACAGAAGTTTTTTTTCGAAAAAATGTAGTGTAAACATGACACTTAACAAGTTGTAGTGGACCTCCCACCTCTTTTATTAATTATCTTTACAATAGCTTTATAACAAAGCATTACGTGAAATCAAATCTGACCGGCTAATACACAAAAAGTAAAACTTGGATATTTACGTAATTAGTAAATGAATAACACCACAGTTATTCTTTAATCTGGTGACAAATTATGAATTACGCTATTTTTGAAAAACAGGACCATGACATTTACTATGTCAAGTTTTCTCCTGAAGTGCCGTCTGGTCAGGAATTTGAAATCTATTTGCAAAAAATGACTGATATTCTCTATAGGAATAAATCAGTTTACTTTATCATGGATGCCTCTTATGCCCCATACATTTCATCAGACTTGCGCAAGCAGCAGGCCAAATGGATAAAAAAACATAAAGCACAAATTGCAAAAAACGTACTCTCAACAGTTTATATCATCCCCAATGCTATACAAAGGTCTATTTTAAACGCAATCTATATTTTGCAGAAACCTGCATCGCCTTACAAGATAGTTTCTACTTACAAATATGCATTTGACCATCTGCTAGAGTTAAAAGCAAAAAAAAATGTAGCTTAAGGCCTTGCAAAAAAACTTAATTTCCCTACAATTGCTTTTAGAATAAAAGCAACAAACTATGGGCAGAGAGCACGCAGTTATTTTATTTGATGGTGTATGTAATCTATGTAATAGTAGCGTAAACCTGATTATCGACCTAGACCGCAAGAAAGAATTTTTATTCTCCTCACTTCAGTCTGACGAAGGACAAGCTTTACTAAAAGAAAACCAGCTAAATACATCTCCCGAAACCATAGTGCTGGTAAAAGAGGGCAAAATATACCAAAAATCTACAGCTGTTTTACACATTTGCAGAAAGCTAATTTTTCCACTGCCCTTGCTCTATGGCTTTATCATCGTACCTAAAACCATAAGAGATGCTGTTTACGATTTTATTGCAGCCAACCGTTACAAATGGTTTGGCAAAAAAGATTCTTGTCGTATACCAACCCCCGAGCTACAAGAGCGCTTTCTTTAGTTTACGTTCACAGCAATGTCCTCAAAATATGCTTGATAAGGCTTTAGTAAGTTATAAGGGTCAAGACCTGTTGAGTAAAATGACCGAGAAGAGTGTGCGGCTATTCCATCTTTTTGAGCCAAATCGTGTATGCGCTCTAAAGCCATAGCGGCATCTCGCTCATTTTTTATATGAATTGGCCCATGCGATTTTTGCCAAAATTGTATTTTTTGAAAGAGCATATCTATACAAAACAAATCGAGCAGTTTTTTATCTTTTTGCCTGAGTTCCTCCAAAAAATCGAAAGAGCTGAGCTTTAAGAATTGAATATGCGGACTTTCTTCATCGGCATCGTGTGTCATTTCCCATAAAAACTCTAAACGATTGGAGAGTACTGCGTAACCGTAAAGTTTGATTTGCTTTGCATTGATCAGTAATTGGAGGTTATGAAGTATTTTTTCGAAAATAAAAGGCTCTTTTAAAAGTGGTTGTAATTTTAAGGTAGTAATTGAATAATGATATAGTTGACCGGATTGCATGAAAAAATAGTTTTAGATAAAAAAATAAATTTTATGTGTTATTGGCTATTTGAATTTAATAAAATAAATATTCTTTACTGAATCTATTGCTTAATAAATAACTTGCAGTAAAAACCTTACCAATTAACCATACTTCCAATCAACGCTTCAATATGCTACATCTTATCATACCTCAACAGACTAATAGAAATAATAAAATGCAAGCCTTAGTTTTTGTCCTGTTTTCTTGTACAGTACAGCTGTATTTTTCGCAACCTACTTTTAGCCTAGATACCTACCCTAAAAACCCTGATATCAATATAATCTCTTATGACTTTTATTTAAAGTTGCACGATGTAACAGACAGCATAAAAGGCGTAGCTGTACTCGACATCAAAACGAAAGACCAGCCTTTAGCACAATTTGAATTAGACCTGATCAATGTAAATGAAAGCCTCAAAGGCCATGGAATGCACGTAGACAGTGTTTTGATAAGTTCCCCCAATACCTACTCCACAAAATTTCTACATAAAAAAAATAGATTAGCCATTGTACTAGAAGAAGAGATCGCCGCAAACACTTACTTTAGTGCAACTGTATTTTACAGAGGCATTCCTCATGATGGCCTTATTATCTCAAATAATAAATTTGGAGACCGTACATTTTTTGGAGACAATTGGCCCAATAGGGCAAGGCATTGGCTACCAAGCATTGATCATCCTTACGACAAAGCCTTTTGCACTTTTAGTGTAGAAACACCCATACATTACGAAGTGGTGGCCTCAGGTACCAAAATAGAAGAGAGCTTTACCAATAACAACAGCAAGATTACCCGATGGGAAAGCCAAGCACCCCTGGCCACTAAATTAATGGTCATCGGTGTGGCTAAGTTCGCAGTACAACATTTGGCTGAGGTAGACCATATTCCTGTTCAGAGTTGGGTATTTCCCGAAAACAAAGTAGCGGGCTTTTACGACTATGCCATGGCACCTGAAATTTTGGCTTTTTTTAATGCGAAAATAGGACCTTTTGCTTATGCTAAGTTGGCCAATGTACAATCTAAAACTAGGTATGGAGGCATGGAAAACGCAAGCAACATTTTCTATTACGAAAACTCTGTTACCGGCCAACGTACTATTGAAAATTTAATAGCCCATGAGGTGGCTCACCAATGGTTTGGCGATGCCGTTACCGAAGCCGATTGGCACCACGTATGGCTAAGCGAGGGCTTTGCCACTTATTTTACCAATGTGTATGTAGAACATAAGCACGGCAAAGACTCTATGAACCGCCTGCTAAATAAGCAAAAAATACAAATTGCCGAATACCACAAAAAAGCACCGACCTCTAGTATTATCGATTTAAAAGTGAACAAACTAACCGATTTACTCAATACCAATACCTACCAAAAAGGAGCTTGGGTACTTCACATGCTAAGGTATGAGTTAGGCGATGAACTGTTTTTTAAAGGCATCAAAAAATACTACCAAATTTTTAAAAATGGCAATGCACTTACCAAAGACTTTCAGTATGTGATGGAAGAAGTTTCGGGTAAATCATTGGACTGGTTTTTTGAGCAATGGCTGTATTCACCTACCTTGCCTTCTGTTAAAACTGCTTATAAATACAATAAAAGAAATAAAACACTCGAACTTACTATAACACAAACACAAGCTACAAAGCTGTTTACATATAGGCTTGCAGTCTTATTTATAAGTGATAATGAGGAAAGGGTCTTTAAAGAATTCAACATTGATAAGAGGGAAAATAGGTTTGAAATATCATTAAAAAACAAGCCGGATAAAATTGTATCAGACCCTTACAACAACTTGTTGCTTTATGTTGAATAGTCAAACTATTTTCTGTAGGTAAACATTTTTACTCTAGCACTGCTGTTTTCTCGGTATTCTAAATAGGCGTTTAGAGCAAAGTTATTTGAGTTGAAAGCCAATTTCTCCCAAGGCAATTCTTGTACAGTGTAGAGGCGCAACTCAGAAGACTCTTGGGTTGGCATAAAGTTGTCACTCTTTAATTGGGCCACAAAGTGCATCATTACTTGGTTTATGGTCGGTATGGTAAAAATTGAGATTAACCTACCGACTTCTACTTTGGCCTTGGTTTCTTCTAAAGTCTCTCTCGCTGCACCTTCAATCAGAGATTCCCCATTTTCTAAGTAACCGCCGGGTAAGTTCCAATAGCCTTTTCTCGGCTCTATGGCCCTTCTGCAAAGTAGTATTTTATCTTGCCATAGCGGAATACACCCCACTACTACTTTAGGGTTTTGGTAATGAATTAATTCGCAATTGTCACAAACAAACCTGTAATGGGTATCGCCCTTAGGCACTTCCCAATTGATTTTTTCACTCCCGCAATTGCTACAATAATTCAAAACTTCATCATTTTAGTAAAAATTCGTTAATTAACCATTGGATCTTAGAAATCGGTTCTATTAATCAAGCCCTTCTGAAATTACAAAGATGGCGTATTTCCACCGTCTACCGGGAGATTGATGCCATTAACATAGGCAGCAATAGGCGAAGCCAAATAGGCCACAGCTCCAGCTACTTCTTCAGCATTGGCAAACCTTTGCGCAGGCACATTACTTTTCATGATCTCCTCATATTCTTCAAAGCTTTTTCCGTGGTTTTTGGCTCTTGTGGCAATTAAAGAATCTAACCTAGCTGTTTTGGTAAAGCCCGGCAATACATTATTTACCGTAATGCCGAAAGGCGCCAACTCACGGGCCAAGGTTTTTGCCCAAGATGCCACGGCCCCTCTTGTTGTATTAGAGACCCCTAGTCCCGGTATAGGTACTTTTACCGAGGTTGATATGATATTGATGATTCTGCCGTAGGCATCTTGCTTCATGCCCGGTACAAGAGTTTGCACCAAATGCTGATTGCAGATAAGATGTGCGTTAAAAGCCTTTAAGAATTCTTCTGGTTTGGCATCTATAGCCTCGCCCGCAGGTGGCCCACCTGTGTTGTTCACCAAAATATGCGCCTTTTTTCCGTCGGCTATGTAGTTATCGAGTTTGCCTTTTAGCAGATCAGGATTAAAAAAATCGGCCACTATGTAGTCGTGGTTTTGCTCTTGGTTTTTGTCCAAGAGGCCTAAAACTTCCTTTAAGCTATTCTCGTTTCGGGCGCAAAGTGTAACTGAAGCACCTAAACTGGCCAATTCTATGGCTACCGCTTTACCGATTCCTTGGGTACTGCCACAAACAAATGCTTGTTTTCCTTTTAATGAGATATCCATTTAAAAAATTTGATATGCAAATGGTTGAAAAATTAGAGTTGGCAAAAGCCAGCTAATGAATCATAAGTTCGTGGATCCAAACCTATTTTAGTATTGAATCCACGAATAAAATTTAAAATTATTAGGTTGATTTGCCCTTAACCGTCAGGTTATGGAAAAATTATCATCTAAATGATTTTCACAATGTATAAATCGCCTAAATACAGTTATTTTTTTATACTTCTAATTGCAAATTTCAACTTCGCGATATCTCAGCTCAACAAACTTCAAACTGATGTAATCGACCAAACCATAGAATTTTCAAACACAAACTGTAATTATCAGCTTAACCTGACGATTATGTGGATTTACCCTTCATTACTAGCTCTTACCGCAGCTACTTCTTCTTCACTTATTTCTGAAGCATCATTTCCCCAGCTTGACCTCACATAAGTAAGTACGTCGGCAATTTGCTTATCGGTTAAGAAGCTATGCGAGGCCATTACGTTGTTGTAGATTTCTCCCTTTATCTCAATTTCTCCGTTCAAACCATTGAGTACTACTTTTATTAAGCGCTCTTTTTCACCCAATACCCATTCGGTTTGTGTCAGTGGTGGATTCATACCTGGTACCCCGTTGCCATCAGCTTGGTGGCATACTTGGCAATAGGTTTTATAGATTCCCTGTCCTCGAGGCACAGCAGCTTCTGCTACTTTTTCCTCAGGTTCACTTTTAACTTCTTCTTGCGCGGTGGTTTCGGTTTGCTCAGCTTCGTTTTTGGCCCCACCACAAGCTGCGATAAATAAAGCAATGCTAATAAAAATGAGATAGAACTTATTCATATAATTAAGTTAAGATAGTTGGTATAGTATAATTTGTTAAATTAACCGTAAACTTAGCAAGGGTTTATGATGATTTTTAATTAATGATCCATAAAACCTCAAAACAAATATTAACAGCTTCTTACAAAGAAGCTGTAGTTACATTATCATAGTACATTACTCTCCAAATCTTTCCTTTCACAGAGTCTGAAATGTAGAGAGAACCATCGGGACCTTGTGCCAAACCAACCGGCCTGTGAGCGGCTTCAGATGGCGACATGATCTCGTCTTTTCCTTTAAAACCAGTGGCAAATATTTCCCAATCTCCTGAAGGCTTACCATCTTTAAAAGGTACGAATACCACTGAATAACCCTTTTGTGCAAAAGGTCCTCGGTTCCAAGAACCATGAAAGGCGATAAATGCACCATTTTTATATTTTTCAGGAAAAAGGTCACCCGTGTAAAAAAGCAAATCATTGGGCGCCCAATGTGCCGGGAAAGCCATAATTGGCGCTTTTATATCTTCGCAGCGGCCAGTTTTTTCTCCATCGCCACCATACTCAGGCGCTAGTATTTTCTGGTTCTTAAAATGGTCGTAGTAGCAATATGGCCAGCCAAAATCGTCTCCTTCATTAATTTGCAAAAATTCTTCGGAAGGCAGCTCGGCGCTTTGCTCATCGGTGTATAGGTCTGTAAAAAGATTGTTCAATTGATCTCTACCGTGCTGTAGTGCATATAGGCTGTTTTCCTTGTCGTTCCACTCTAGGGCAACTGCGTTTCTGATGCCTGTTGCATAGCGATAACCGTCTTCTTTTTGAGTTTGTCCAGGTTTGTTGGCATCAAACCGCCAAATACCTGCTTGGTACTCTAGCTGAGGACAAGGATCCATACCCGGTGAGCCCGGTGTTCTGCTTTCTTCCATACATGCGTTAGAGGGACCTCCTACATTTACGTAGATATTTCCGGCATTGTCAAAAGCTAAAGTTTTTGAAGCATGAGAGCGTTGTATGGGAAACCCACTCACAATTACCTCTGGCTCTGCCTCTGCAGGAACGGCTCCATTCTCTAGCGGATACCTGTATACAGAAGAGTCTGAGGAAGCATACAAATAATTGTTGTAAATATGGATGCCTGTACCTGTGTAAAGGTCAAAACCTGAAAAGGTATCCATTTTTCCATTGCCCGTAGTATCGCTAATCGTTAAAATGCCTTTTTCTTCTTTTAAGCGTCTCATTTTTATAAAAATGTCGCCTTGGTCGTTTACTGCGATATGCCTTGCACGGCCTGTAGAATCGGCCACCACCACAGTCCCAAAGTTATCGGGCAAGGTGAGCCCACCATTATTGGCATCTGCAGTAGGCAGTGCTGGTAGGGAACTGTTGGTATCTGTATTTTCTGAAGGTTTTTGCTCACAAGCTAAGGCGAGAAAAATTAGCGCGTAAAATAGGATTGTTTTCGAGATAGTAGTTTTTAGAGAATCCATGATTTAAGTTTCAGTATAGCTGTATAAAGCTAGAAATGTTTTAAAATAATACAACTGCTTGTAAAGTAGTTTGTTAAGCAACTACTTTTTTAAAGACTGTAAATATAAAAAATTAGCTTAGAATAGCAGAATACAAAGTTTTCTGAATTTAGAGCGGAGAAATTTTGTGGGAAGTGTGTATTTCGCCTTGTTTAATCTTGGCAGTTTTAGGAAGCAAAATACGAATGGTCGTGCCCTCTCTGTACTTGCTTTCTACATTGATAAAACCGTGCAGCTTTTCAACCGCCTTTTTTACGATGTATAGCCCCAAACCATCGCCTTCAGAGTCTAAAGAGCCAATGTAGAACATATTGAAAATCTTTCCTATTACTTTATCTTCAATACCACTTCCATTGTCTTTTACTATCAATTTAATAAAGCTATTTTCTTGCTCAGAGACGTGTACCTCAATCTTAAGCGGTCTTTTTTTCTCTTTAAACTGAAGAGCGTTTTCGAGTAAGTATTTTAGTATAATACCGATAATTTTAGGGCTTACATTTAAATCGATTGCTTGGGTATCTTCTATTACTTCTGCATTTCTATCTGCTATTTTATCGGCCAAATTGCTTACGGTATTTGAGACAACCTCGGCCAAATTACAGCTTTCTTCTTTAGTCCCTGCCTTATTTATATAACTAACAGCATTGAGCTTTTCAAAAACGATTTCCATTTTTTCTATCACCTTGTTCAATCTGTCAAGGTATTCCTCCACATATACATTGTCTTTCAGTTCAATCTTGAGTAATTCTTGCAAGCCTTTGATCCTTGCCACAGGGCCTTTTAAATTGTGGGATGTTCTGTAAAGGAAATCGTCCAATTCTTTTTTGGCCTGAAGCAACCCACGGTTTCTAGAAGCAATGATTTTCTCTTGGTCTTTATTTATTTTTTGAATGGCCTCGTTTTTTTGCTTAAGCTCTTTTTGAGTTTCCTTTAATCTTTCATAGGCCCTTTTAAGTATTTGCTCATTTTTATGCAGGCGCTCATTGGTTGCTTGTATGGTCTCTGCTTGTGTAAGCAACTCAGAGTTTAATTCGTGTAGCTCTGAAGAATTGTTGAGCAACTCGTTTCTTTGATCTACAATTTCCTCGTTTTTTAATTCAATCTCGCGAGTTCTATCGGCTACTTTCTGTTCCAATTCTCTATTATGCTGGTCTTGAAGTGCTTTATTCTTCCTTAGTTCAGCGATTAAATTTTTCTGTGTACTTATTTTTTCTCTTTCTACATGTCTAAACTGGAAAATCAAACTAAGGGTGAAAAGGAAAACCTCTCCTAAAAAACCAATCTTAAAAATGATGGAATAACCCGATTCACTCATATAAAAATAAACGAGAGTGAGTAGGTAAGATAGTGCCACTATAAATACTCCCGCAGAAACCAACATGCCTTGGCTATTTTTTTTCCAATTACAACACAAAAACAAAACGGAAGCCAACAACATAGATGCACAAGAAACTAAGTTGGCCAAATGCGATAACAACAGTGGGTACCTCTCTATAAAAAGTATCCAAGTGCATTCTAGCGCAACTACCAAAATATTTAAAGCTACGACTGTGTAGAAGGTCTTTACCCTTTTCCCAAAAAAATCTTTTTTACTATCAAAATGCGTAAGAAACAACCAGTAAAAAATAGGAGCTATATTTTGCAGCGTCTTGAGGGAATAGCTAAAAGAAGGGGTTTGCGTTAATATAAAATTACCTATATGACCGGCATTCCAAAGAAAATATAAGGAAACCGTCGCCAAGTACCCCGAGTAGTACAAATAGGTTTTCCTGCTAAAAAGGTAAAACAAAATGATGTTGCTTAAAATGACTACCCAAACAAGTGTGTGGAAAATGGCATCTTTTAGATTGCTTTCAAAAACGGCCCAAGACCAAGCTGTGTACTGCTGTAAGCGCCAATCTAAATCGATGCTCTCTTCTTTAAGGTTTGTAGCCCGCACAATTAACTGAAAGTCGCCCTCTTCTACTACATACAAAGGTATAAGAAAATCTTTACGGCCAGATTTGATCACCTTTTTATCGGCTGCCACGAACTCCCCTCCCTCGTATTTGGCCTTAACAATTCCCTTTT
>CAKZMZ010000332.1 GCA_937129345.1 uncultured Thalassovita sp.
GGCCCTGTAGATGATAAAACCATCTTCATTTTGCGAACGGTCATCCCAAGCTAGCCCTGTACTTGTTGCGGAAATGGTATAGCCAGAAAGCCTATCTGGGGCAGCAACTGCGCTTTCTTTTACTCTACCACCGCTTCCTGCTGCCAGTTCTGCAGCTGTAAAGTTCAAGACTACTTTTTCGCTCAGTGCAGAATAGCCAAACTGATTTTGTGCAGCCACCGCTATTGAGAGAGCTACACGCACATTTGGGATGATGGCGGCCAAATCTGTAATCTGCTGTTGGGTTTCTGCTGGAATATTAACTGCAAAAGTAGTGGCGTCTATGCTATCTTTTGTATAAGTACCTACTTCAATGCCACCTATAAAGAATTTACCGCCAATGGTATACAATACCTCGCCATTTGGCATTTCGGGGGCTTCCCAAGTAGCTGCAACCGACTCATCACCTAGTGATGCCGCTAAGTTTACTGGCGGAGATGGCACGGCACCTCTAGTAGTTATCCTTAAGGTATCTGAAGTTGCCTCTCCATCTACATTATATGCTACAAGCACGTAGGCATATTCTGTATTCGGCATCAACCCTTCTTCATCAAGGTAAGTACTGGCATCGGCAGGGATGCTATTACTAAGCTCTTCTCCATTTCTGTAAAGCTTATAGCCTTCTTCATTCACGGCATTGTCTTGCCATACCAAAATAGCTCTTTTAGCACCGACCCATTCGGCCAACAATGCTGTAGCAGCCGCAGGTGGTACAGGTTCGCTTAAAGTAGATGCTTCTGCTTCTACGCTTACAGCACTGCCTCCTTTGTTAAAGGCGGTCAATCTATACTGGTACTGCCCATTGGCTGAAAGCCCTGCATCTTGGTAAGCTTGCTTTCTCGGCCCTAAGGTATCTATGACCAAGTAGAAATCTGTACCCATTTCCTTTCTCTCTAATAAAAGGCCGCGGGCATTATTAGCCGCGTTTTCCCATTTCAAATTAATTTGGGTTTGAGAAACACCTTTTGCTAAAAATGCAATGGGCGATTCTGGTGCTGTAATGTTCAACGCAGCCAAAGTTCGCGCTTGCGTTGCAGCTGCAAAATCTGAGTTGCCATCGGCAGTTACTGCACGTAAACGATACTCGTAAAGGGTATTTTCTGTAAGTCCTGCATCGTCAACAAATTCGGTTTCGTCCAACACGGTGGCTATTTCTTCGAACATGGCACCCTCTTCTGCTTTGCGACGCTCGATTTTAATCCCTGCGCCTGCTTCAATTTCCCAACTTAAGAAAATCTTATCTACATCTACCCCTTGTGCTGTAAATAGAGGTTTGGCTGGTGGAACTGGCTCACTGGCCGTAGTGGCAATCACTTCAGGAGAAAAGTCAGAAACACCATCCTCATTGAAAGATTGCACTTTTATGGCAAATTTTCTAGCAGGCCTCAATTGCCCAATCATAAATTCACCTCTATTTTCGGTATTGAAAGCGCGTTTTATACCTTCTTCATCCACTGCTACAATTCTGTAGCCCAACACATTCTTAGCAGTGTCTTCCCAAGCAATGTTTACAGCAGTTTGTGTAGTACCTGCTATGCTTACATTAAATGGTGGCGTTGAGGGTGGATTTGGAGCGGCCAAGGTAGTTACCTCTGCAATGTTACTCGATGGCGACTGCACATCATTCAATGCAAATACGCGATAGTAGTAAGTGGTACTTTCTTCGAGAGCAACATCAGTAAATACGGTTTGATCTCGTTCCACAAAAGCAATCGGTCTAAATAAACCACCTTCTGCTTTTCTCTCAACCTTATATCCTTTTTCATTATCGGCGTTGTCTTCCCAATTGAGAAATACAGCTTTTCTACCGACAGCATTGGCTTCAAGCGCGGTTGGCGCTATTGGCGCAATACCCCCTACTTTGTAAGGCAAGGCATCTGTCCAAGCGGAACTGAGGCCATTTTCGCAAATTGTTCTAATACGTGCCTTAAATTCGCCTGTCGGATGTTGGAACAAGCCAAAAGAAGACTCAAATTCTCCAAGGCTCAACCAAGCATCGTTTACATAAACCTGCACTTCTGCAATTACTGAGGCGGTCCAAGTTAAGCTAACTTTTTTGCCTTCTACCGCTATATCAAACTCGGTTGGCGCTGTGCAAGTAATATCGCCTGCAGTGGTAGTTATTGTAGTTGATACCGCTTCTGAAGCATGGCGATTTTCAAAAGAACAGATGACCCTCACTTCTACCTCATAAGTAGTTTCTGGGTTGAGGCCACTGATTGCAAATTTATTTTCGAAGCTCACGTCTTCAGAAATCCACTCGGCTGCACCGCTTTCTTTATAAGCTATGAAATAACCCTCAGCGGTATCGAGCTCATCCCAACTTAGAATGGTACTCACAGCGCTTACCTCAGAAGAGACAAGATTAGTAACAGGCGAACAAACCGGTAAGGGCTCAGTAGTAAAGCTGTGCGCAAAAGCCTCACCCCTGATCAAAGGCTCTACCTTACAAATCGCAACCACTTCTGATACGTAACTAGTTTCAGGCTGTAAATCAAACAGGATAATACCTGCTGTTTTCACAAACTCTACCCTTTCGTAGTCGGTACCTGGAATGGTGGTCCTCACTGCGTAATTCTCTACGCCTGCAAGAGGCTCCCACATTAATTGTACCTCAGTCGGTGAAATTATGGAATCGCTTACAGCTAAAACAGACCCACATTTCTCTGCTTCAGATAAGGTTTTTACACCAATTAAATTAGAGGCAGAAGATTGCGTACCATCTTCGCTAAGGGCATAGACTCGGTAAAAGTAAGTGGTTGCTGCACTTAAGTTCTTAAACTCGTAGGTATTGGTTTCTGTAAATACTTCTTCGTAACCACTTACCAATGACTCTGCTGAGAAAGAGGTATCTGAGGCGACTTGTAACACATAACCGCCTGCGCCTGAAAGGGCATCCCAATTGGCGGTAAAGCCGTTGAGGCCTACATTAGAGGCTTTCCTAGCAATTGGCCTAGGCAATACATTAGTAAATGTTTTGGCCGCTGCCACCAAAGATGGCTCAGATTCTCCTGCCACGTTAATGGCTACTACAAAATATACGTAGCGGGTATCGGGCTGTAGGTCAAAGTCTACGAACTGACGTGTATCTTTAGACACTTCGCCAATAATGATTGACTCTTCTGCACTGCCTTCTACTTTTCTGAAAATCATGTAAAAGTCAGCTTCGTTGGTATCATCTACCCAACTTAAAGCGATTCTTTTTGAGGAAAGCGCTAAGGCAGCCAAGTTTACCGGAGCATTCGGGATTTTTGCCTCGGTTCTTACGCCTGTTCTGTAAATCTCAGGTTGTAGCCTGCCTTCCAAATCTTCAGCAGCAAAAAATACTTCGTAGTAGCTGTTACTAAATAGGCCCTCAATCTGCAAAGGCACTGACTCAAATGGAAAATCAACCGGCACTACGCCGTGCATCAATGGCTCATTGCCAAAATCATCTCTTCCGTTCTTTATGTTTGAAGCTGAGAACATTTGATCAGTAGCAGGCTTTGCTACTACATAATACACTTTGCCGCTTGCGTTCAGCGCTACTTCTGCTGTAAAACCGGTAGTGTTAACTTGTGCGATTTTTGGCGTTTCTGCTGCAAAGAACGGTGGTTGTGGGCCTTCACTTGTGGTAAAGAACCATGTTTCTTTATCTCGTGCGCCTTCAAATACTTCTGTACCATCTACATTGCTTACTGCGGCACTATCAAACAAAATGTAGTGCTCGCTAAAAGGTAATAAGTCGCCCGGAAATTTAAAGAACAGCAAGTTCTCATCTACTTTTACTTGGTTGGTGTCAGCTACCGAAAGCGAATATAAAATTGAATCGTTGGCT
Organism: uncultured Thalassovita sp.; assembly: GCA_937129345.1. Taxonomy (GTDB): domain Bacteria; phylum Bacteroidota; class Bacteroidia; order Cytophagales; family Flammeovirgaceae; genus Chondrinema. The sequence goes on from CAKZMZ010000332.1 coordinate 3,857, forward strand.
GCGCTCAATACTTTGATTTCCCCTGTAGAAGTTACCACCGGTTCTGAGAACACAAGGTTAAAGTAAGTATCGACAGGAACTAAAGAATCACCAGGAAAGGGCAAAGCATCTACCACTTCTAGACCCATTGGCCCATCGTCTTCTATCCAAGCATCGCGAGGCCATTCTTGAATGTTGTCCAAAGTATCCTGAGCAACCACAAAAGCTCTATAGCGAATGTCAGGATTCAGTCCTGTAAACGGAACCGTAACAGGCTGATTTGGCACCATTTCAACTGAACCGAATTTAAAAGCGGTGTTATTGGTATTTGGGTCAAAACCTTCCAGCACATGCATGGTTTCTGGCCAGATATACTCTGTGCTCCCTTCGGTGTTATGGTCTTGGTCTTCAATTAAGATGTAACTTACCAATGCAGGTTCGTTCACTGCAAGTTCTAAATCTACAGCGTTGCCAGTATAATTGATCAGAGCAGGTGTGCTATTAACAAAAAATGGAGCTTCTACATCGGTACCATCATTGGTTGTAAACCACCAATTCTCCTTAGCTAAAATTCCTCTAAAGCTTTTGGCACCCGTAATGTCAGTAATAAATCCAGCACCGATTTGTATATAATATTTTGAATCGGGTTGTAGCGCATTTGTAGTAGGCACAATTACTACTTCGTTACGGTTCACATATACCTGAGAAGAATCTCTTAGAGAAATCTCCATGGCAATCGCATCGTCTAACCAATTTCTTACAATAAATTTACCACCCGAGATAAAAACATCTTCGGAGAAGCTCATTTTAAAAGAGGTGCCAGGCATAATACCTTGGGCTTGTCGGTAAGGAAGCCTATCGAAAATAACCACTTTATTAGATAGATCAGGCGCTGTGCGAAAACCGTAAGCCTGCGCATAGTTAGAGCGATTGCCTTCGGTGTCTTCCGTTACCAAAAATAAATCGTACTACGAGAACTCAGCTAA